>JAYEGY010000096.1:0-10557 GCA_034659275.1 Bacteroidota bacterium
TGTGAGATGGCAATAATTCTTTTTTGTCATTTTACAACGATTAATAAATATTTAGCACTTCAAAGATAAGCGAGCTAGCTCGCTTATCTTTGATCTTTAATCGTCGCACTTACTAATTGAATTTTCGTCAATTAATTAATTTGTATATTCAATAAATAAAAAACTTAATTATTGCTTTTAACGTCAATTAGGTCTTTACCTTTGTTGAACGCAATAATTTGAGACGGTTATGAAACAATCGGTGGTATTAATAACGGGAGGCACGGGCTTGGTTGGCCGGGCTTTAATAAGTCTTCTTAGCGATTCAGGCTATCGTGTGAGAATACTTACACGGGGTAAGCGAGGCCTGGAAAATGCTGAAGCATTCAGATGGGATGTAGATTCTGGCCACGTCGAAGCAGATGCTGTTGAAGGTGTCGATCATATAATACACCTTGCCGGTGAAAATATAGGCAAGGGTCGATGGACAAAATCCAGGAAAAAAACCATTGTTGCAAGCCGCACGCGTTCAGCAAGACTGCTATATGACACCATTGAAAAAAGGAATCCCGGATTAAGATCATTCACCAGTGCTTCAGCTACGGGATACTATGGTTCCGTTACCAGCGATAGAATTTTTAATGAAAAAGATCCTCCCGGAGATGATTTTTTAGCAAAAGTATGTGTTCAATGGGAGGAAGCAGCAGGCATGTTCCGTTCCGGTGGATACAGGACAACAATAGTCAGGACAGGTGTGGTACTTTCAAAGAAGGGAGGTATGCTTAAAAGAATAATGCCAACTATAAACATGCATTTTTCGCCCCTCTTCGGCAACGGTAAGCAGTACATCCCATGGATACACATTGATGACCTGTGCGGCATCTATCGTAAAATACTTGATGACAACAATATTGATGGTGTTTATAATGCTGTTGCCCCTGACCATGTTAGTTACAAAGATTTCATCAGAACCCTTTCCTCTGTAAAAAAACAAAAGATTTTAATGCCACCTACTCCTGAATTACCATGGAAAATTTTATTCGGTGAAAAATCCTCCATCCTTCTCGAGGGTAGCAGAGTGTCATCAAAAAAGATTATTAATACAGGTTACGAATTCAAATATCCTGAGTTAAAACAAGCGCTTGATAGATTGCTTAAATCATGATATTCAATTTTATTTCCCCCTTTTGTAATTCAATACCGGCCATTGCCATCTTTCTTCAACCACCCCTTTCTTAGTTACTGTTTCCCCTTTATAAGTTAGTGAAACATTATAAGTACCGGGTTCAGCCCTGGCAGTTTCCCAGTATATCCTCTTCAAACCTTTATTCACATCAAGGTCACGAGTATAAACTTCATCCCCGTCTATGTCTGTTACTGCGAGTTTTGCCTTACCCCATCCATCGTTCTTGAAATAATACCATATTTCCAGCCCGTTCTCTTCATTGGGAGTCTTGAGATGGTTGCTGCCCATCATCCCGTAATTACCCCATCTTGCCTGTTCTGAATAATTCAGCTGTGGCTTGGGCTCAATATCAAAGAGGTGGAATTCCTTAGCCTGCACTTCGGCTGTGAACTGCTGAAGCGGGCTTATATCAGCCACCCATACAGCACGGCCATAGGTGCCCACGACGAGATCATTTTCCCGTGGATGAACAAGGAGGTCCCTAACCACAACAGGAGGTATATTAGCCTTTAACTGATTCCATGACGTTGCGCCATTTAGTGTATAGAAAACACCGTTATCATTACCCACAAACAAAAGATCAGGATTTTTAGCATCTTCATATACAACATTAATAGGATAATCAGGTAAGCCTGAAGAGATATCAACCCATGTTTTACCATAATCCGTGGTTTTGTACAGGTAAGGCTTAAAATCATCATTACGGTAACCATTATATGCAAGATACGCAGTTGCCTCATCGTATTTGGAAGCTATTATCCTTGCCACCCACCTTTCGTGAGGCACACCGGCTTTTTCAACATTTTTTGTCAGCTCTTCCCAGTCGGCACCATGATTCCTGGTAATATGTACCTTACCATCATCCGTTCCAAGCCATATAAGACCCGGTTTAAGGCTTGACTCATCCATTGAAGTAATGGTACAGTACATAATATGACCCTTGCCGGCAATTTTATCAACATCATTTGAAGTAAGATTGGGAGATATTTCCTCCCATGTTTCTCCCCTGTCCAGTGATCTTAGCAGTTTTTGTGCACCGGCGTATAGTATACTGCTGTTATGCGGAGAAAGCATTATGGGTGCATTCCAGGTATACCTGTATGGCTCTGCCCCCTCAGGTGGCACAGGACTTATTCTCTCACGTTCACCGATAGCCTGGTTTTCACGGTGATGTGAACCAAACTGACTGGTATGATACAGCCACCTGTTGTCCTCAGGATCAACCCTGGTGTACATCCCGTCTGAATAACCGGTAATAACAACATCTTCAACACCTATTCTTCCTGACCAGTTATTGGAAGGCGCTTTCCAGGACTCATGGTCCTGCAGTCCGAAATAAATATTATAGGGATCATGATTATCTACCTCAACCATATATATTTCACCGAGTGGAATTTGGTAATAATGGTTGGTGGTTTTTCCGGCGTCCCATGTCTGGTAACAACCCCCGTCAGAACCCAGAAACATATGTCTTCCGTCATGCGGATCAATCCAGAGGCTGCGATTATCCCCGAAGTTTGAAGTAAACCGCCGGTCCGGGTCGCGCCATCCGAGCCAGTTTTCACCGCCGTCAAGGCTTACATACATTCTTGCTCCTGTTATGTAAATTTTATCAGGATCTTTTGGATCAATGCAAATCTTGTTGAAACTGTAACCTGCTTTACCGCTCACATCAACTTTTTCAGGGTCGTTTATCCTTGTCCATGTCTTCCCTGCATCAAATGAACGGTAGCACTCACCTCCGATAAGATTATCCATTGAAGTGTCGGTTAGAGGATCAAACTCAGTCTCTGCATCGGGATCAACGCCGGGTTTAGGATTAAGGTTTTGCACCACGGCAACCACTACGTCAGGATTTTCGTATTGCACGTCAAGGCCTATACGCCCAAGAGGACCGTCAGGGAATCCTCCGCCTGTGATCATATTCCAGTTATCACCCCCATCGAGCGTTTTATATATACGACTCTTTTCACCGCCCGGCTCATATGTCCAGGGCAACCTCACTTTTTCATAGGCACAGGCATAAAGCACGTCAGGATCTTTTGAGCTTATGGCAATATCAATTATTCCCGTAGACTCATCAATATACAGGATCTTCTTCCACGACTTACCACCATCGCTTGTCTTGAATACACCCCTCTGGCTGTTTTCGGAATAAAGGTGGCCCATCACGGCAAGCCATACTATATCAGGATTTTCGGGATGAATGATTATTTCCGCAATATGGTGTGAATCTTCAAGACCCATATGCTCCCAGTTCTCACCCCCGTCGATCGACTTCCATATGCCATTCCCGGAATAGGATGACCTTGCATTAAAATCCTCACCCGTCCCTATCCATACAATATCGGGGTTAGAAGGCGCAAGTTCAACATCACCAATTGAATTCACACCGAGATCATCTGAAATACATTCGAATGTTGTACCATTATTCACCGTTTTCCACACCCCACCGGCGCGTGCAGCAACATACCAGGTATACTTATGTTTCTCACCCGGGTCAACAGGAATGGCAAATTCACCAACCCATGCATTTATCCTGAAAGCCCCCAGGTTCCTGAATTCAAACTCTTTGGGTTCCGACTCCCTCCTCCAACTCTGGCCCTCAGCGGAGATGGAGGACCATAATAACATTATTACAAATGTAAATTTTACAATTATTTTCATATGTTTATACTTTAGCTGATTATTTTATCTTAACTTATCCCCTTAAAGCTTTTTGCATATAGATTTAATGTTCTCCTCAACCCTCAACTCTTCTCTCATCTCTCGCATCTCATCTTTCGCCTCTTCTTTATCGTCCGCCTATCTGCATTTCCCTTACCCTGAAGGTTGGTGATGCAAAGGTGTCGTTCATATCAATATCGGTACCCATCATGTCAATATCATTCAGTATATCCGATGCTTTCCCGGCAATGGTCAGGCCTTTTACCGGGTGTACAATATTTCCGTTCTCGATCCAGAAGCCACTGGCTCCTCCACTGAAGTTACCGTTAACCGAATTAATTCCGTAACCCGTCAGGCCTTTAAGCAAGAGGCCTCGACCGGTTGCTGCAATAATCTCATTCCTTGTATGTTTACCCTTAAGCAGGTATACATTATGTGTGCCGATGCCAGGCAATGATGTAAATCCTCTCCTGGAAGCATTTCCCGTGCTTTTTGTACCGGCACGCCTGGCGGCATAAGTATTATAGATAAATGATTTCAGCACACCATTTTCGACCAGTGTGTTTTTAATGGTAGGCACACCTTCGCCGTCGAATGGTGCACTGGCCATGCCTTTTTCCTTTGTGCCATCATCAATGATTGTAAGCAGGCCGGAGGCGAATTTCTGATCCATGGAATCTTTCAGGAAGCTTGCACCCTGCAATACCCTTTCACCATTAAGTGCACCGATAACACCTCCCAGCAGCGAACGCCCTACATCGGGATCAAAAATAACTGCAGCTTTCTGTGTCCTTACCATTTCAGGATCAAGCATCTCATATGCATCTTTTGCGGCTTTTGCAGCTATTTCCTCCGGTGATTTAAGATCACTGAACTGACGTCTCGAGCAATATTCACCGCCGGTATTTTTCTGATCTCCTTTCTCTGCAACCACGCTCACACCCATACCACAGCCTCCTGATCTATAAGATTTTGACAGGCCACGTGAATTGGCAATGAAAACCTCGGTTTCTGATTCACTGAAGCCCGAGCCCGAGCTTTTGGTTATCCTGTGATCGCTCATTGCCAGTTTTTCAAGCTGCAATGCCATATCAATCTTTTTTCCCATGGGAATACCGGCAATAGCGGGATCATATAAGCCTTCTATTTCTGTCATCCCTTTTTTATCGGGCAATATATTATTCTCGTCCGGGCTGGTTAACCTGGCAAAAGCAACAGCTCTTTTTATAGTATCTTCCAATGCTTTATTGCTGAAATCATTACAGTGGCTAAAGCCCATTTTATTGTCAACAAACACCCTGAAGCCTACCCCGTGTGATGAAGCTTCTTTAATTGTCTCTATCTCATTATTAAGCACCTGTATGCTCAGGTTACGGCTTGACTGGATATATACCTCGGCTTCATCAGCACCATATTTCAGGCATTTATCAACCAGTTTTACGCTTAGATCTTTATAATTCATTTTATTGGTCTTTTTTGTCATTAATAAAACTGAAAACGTTTATCAGGCCTTTGAGCCTCCTACATTAATACCGCGTATTCTTACTGTAGGTTGTCCTGCATCCACTTCTGCAGACTGCCCTTTACCGCAGATGCCGGGACCAAAAGCAAGATCATTACCCACTGCATCAATGCTCGATATTACATCGAGGCATGATCCGATAAGTGTAGCGCCTTTAACAGGTTTTGTCTTTTTGCCGTTTTCTATAATGTACGCTTCACGGCAGGTAAAATTAAACACACCGGTAACGGGATTTACACTACCGCCGCTCAGGCTTTGAACATAAAGGCCACTTTTAGTGGATGCCAATATATCTTCCGGATCTGAATCGCCGTTATCGATAAATGTGTTTGTCATTCTTGGTATTGGAATATATTTGAATGACTCCCTTCTTCCGTTACCCGTTCTTTTCATTCCCAGTTGTTTTGCACTCAGTATATCTGTCATATAACCTTTAAGCACTCCTTTTTCTATCAGCACATTTCTCTGGCATTGTGTTCCTTCATCATCAAAATTTATTGTACCCCTTGCATTTGGTATTGTTCCGTCATCAATCATTGTAAACACATCGCTGGCCACTTTCTGTCCCAATTTACCTGTAAATACCCCTATACCTTTTGCTATGTTATCTGCTTCCAGGGGATGACCGACGGCTTCATGTACAAGCACACCGCCCCAGCCGTTCTGAATAACCACATCCATCATTCCCGCCGGAGCCTCTTCGGCATCCAGCATGGCTATTGCTTCACGTGCAGCAGTTCTTGACACTTCTTCAGGAGTAACCTCTTCGAACATTTCAAAACCACTGTGGCGACTGAGCCTTTCCCTTGACAGGTGTCTTGCCTTTCCATCATCACTCATTGTCTGCACTATGAAGAAAAGCAAAGGCAGCTCATCACGCAGGTAAGTACCTTCGCTGTTGGCAATAACCCTACCTCTTATTTCGTCATAATAGCTTATCATAGCCATCTTAATCCTCTCATCATAATCCATTGCAGCCTGGTCGGCTCTTTGCATTATTTCTATTCTTTTGGGATCGGTAATATTTTCCAGTGGCTGTTCAACTGTTATGAAACTTTTCCTTGATTTTTCACTTACATCCACCGGTGTTATCGATCCTCCTTCTCTTGCAACATAGGATGCCACTCTGGCTGCCCTGAGAAGGTTATCAAGATTTATGTCATCGGTAAAGGCATAGCCTGTTTTATTACCGGCAATAACCCTTACACCTGCACCCTGGCTTATTCCATATAAGCCGCTTTTGAATTTGGATTCTTCCATGACAATATTTCTCGAAGTGCGGTTTTCAAGGTACACCTCTGCAAAATCACCTCCCTTACTCAATGCTTCTGAAATTACCTTATCCAGCGTCTCTTTATCAAGATCGAGACCCTGTCCCGGTATACCCTGCCGTTTGCAGGAAGTAAGCTGTGAGAGTAATGCGGGAGTGGTCGCAACAAGAAGTCCACCTTTCATACTTAACTCCAGGAACTTTCGCCTCGGAATATCTGTGACAAAGTATTTTTTTTCATTCATAGTATTATGGGTTTAAAATTATTTATGACTGATCAGTGTCAAATTAAGTTTGAAAATTATTCAAAAAATCCCAGAATGCATATTACTGCACAATATTTAACATTAATTAGCTTTCTTATCACTTATATCCTCGAACCTTGAAATTATTAGTGCCCCACAGCTGTCGCTGAATACATTGGCTGTTGTTCTGAACATATCCAGTATCCTGTCAACAGCCAGTATTATGGCCACTCCTTCAAGGGGCAGGCCTACGGCACTAAGTATTATTGACATCATTACCATTCCGCTCATTGGTATGCTTGCCGCGCCAATGGATGCAAGCACTGCTGTTATTGCAATCGTCAGCTGTGCCGTAAAGCTAAGATCAAATCCATATACCTGGGCAATAAAAATTGTAGCCACACATTCATAAAGAGCTGTCCCATCCATATTCATTGTTGCACCAATAGGAAGAACAAAACCGGCAGCTCTTTTTGAAGCGCCTGACTCTTCCGTTGTTGCTTTCATGGTAAGAGGCAGTGTTACTATTGTTGAGCATGTGGTAAAGGCAGTGAGAAGAGCAGGGATCAGCTTCCAGGCCTATCCTTCCCAGTCCGTGTGCTGTCCCGACCTGTGCCACCGCACTGATGATTGATGTAAGCACAAGGGGAATGATAGCCATTCTCAATAACCTGAGAAATATGTTGGCCAGAGGTTCAACATATGGTACTACCGGCTCTCCCACTACCGCTCCTGTGACGATACCGAGGATAAAGCCTGCGAATATCCAGAATGTCAGTGTGTATTTCCCGGTTTTCGGCATTTATTTAATAACAAACTCTTTTGCGCTAAGCACGCCACCCCTGGTTGAAGAAACAGTTGCTTCTCCTCTTATTTCTTTTTCTTTATATATCCTCACGGTAAATTCCTTGCTGTTGATACTTTCTCCCTCAGCATAACCGGCATCAAGGGTCATCGATGACTGTGCCCCACCACCTCTTCCGTACCTGCTGTAATAACTCCTTCTGTCTCCCTCTTCTTCACTTATTATTTTCATAACCGGGTCATCACCTTCTACCAGTGCCCTGTCAAAGCGTATCGTAACCTGGTCTTCCCGCACTATCTTCACCAGATGTGCCTGTTTAAGTGCAGTAGGCAATTTGCCTGCATTCCTGTATATTACAGTTACCCTGTAATCGGTCGTATCTTTTTTATAGGATCTTATCTTTTTAATTTCAATGTCTTCCCATTCCAGCACTGGCAGGTGTTTCACCATTTCGAGATTAAAAAGAGCCTGGTTTCGTGCCCATGGCAGGAGATGTTTCGCCGGGGGATTTTGTGAGAAGAATTTTGGATGAAAGCCACCTATTTCCACTGTGCCATAATACGGGTGCTCGGCCTCAGTCCATTCAATAAAACCGTCACCATCATTTTCTTCTTCGTCCCACCGCAAAAGATCAATATCATCAATATCGTCATCCTCATCATAGTCTTTGTATCTTGCCCCGTTCCACAACTCATCACCGTACCATATTGCACCGTAATACCAGTAGCCGAAATCGGGACCGTGCCCGAAGAGTGGATTACCTCTTCCGTAATCCTGGTATACGTCTCCGGCCCTTTCATATCCTGTTATCTCTTTACCTACTTTATCAAAATATTGATACCACTCAAGATCTGCTTCATACATCCTTTCATCTGAAGGAGATGTTGAAGGAGGTCTGAGGTGCATTGGCACCCTTGTATCCATTGAATTAACAATATAAACATTAGGGTGAGCAAGGAGGAATGTCACAACAGATCTTGTTTCCGTTTCACTTAAAGGATATTCTCCTGCCCCGTATTGAGTGAATCCTCTTCCTGTGGCTTCTACCTCCCTTTCGGGCCTCCAGTTTTCAGGATAGTTCCTGTGTAAATCCAGTCCCCCAATGCCATCTTCATTGATTTCACCGTCCATGTCATTATCAATACCTTCTGATGCAAGCATATAGTCACCTTCACCCGGCGACACCCTTTTCATTATTCTCCCCGTAGGATCGTCCGGATCAAGAATCATATTTCCCTTCTCATTATCTTTCCATCTCATTCTAAGGATAATGCCATCTCCATTAATATCATCAGGCGAATCTTCGTCGAGTAAACCGTCATTGTCATTGTCTGTTGGCCTTACGGTACTGCGGTTACTCTGTGCGGTATGGATATAAAGATTATGCCCGTCAGGGTTATTAAGGGGTCTCAGGTAAAAGGTAAAATTATCTATCAGCCTGCTTATTTCAGGATCTTTACCATAGGAATTCAGGAGGTGATCAGCAAGCCACATTACTGATTCGGCACTTGTTATCTCGCCACTGTGCCGGTTGCCTTCAAAAAATGCTGCAGGTTTATCGGTATGTTTGCCTGTTTTACTGTTGGTTATAGTCATTTGAAGAATTGGCCTTCCTTCATAACTCTCGGCTACCTGGTAAAGATCAACAAGTTCAGGGTATTCCTTGGACCATCTTACCATCCATTCATTCATCACATCAGCCGAATGGAAGATATCGAAAGTCAATTCTTCCCCTGCAACATATTCCACATCACTATGTTTAACCTGGGGGAAAAAACTTAACCCGTGCCTGTAACCGGCTACTGTATATATCGTATCATTTGCATCCGATTCAGGCCATACTGTTTTTTTCAAAGGTTTGTATTCCTGGCAGAATATATTATTCGCCACAAATAGCAGGCTAACAAAAAAAAGAAATTGTTTCATAAGTGCAGATATTAGGGCATTAACTTAAACTACTTAAAAGTACCATTTTCCTCTCAACAAACCCTCATTGTATTAATGTTTTTGAACAGGACGGCTATTATGCTCAACCTCTTGAAGAGATCATTTCCAGCTTATTAATATCTACAATTTCAATTGATTTACCAAGCAAGTTTATTATTCCTTCCTTCCTGAAATCCGAAAGGGTCCTTATCACATTGGCAGTGCTCATACTGATATAATTTGCTATTTCCTTACGGGAAACAGGCAGGTCAAATAACATTGAGTGATATATGTCACTGGCAAAATACAAGAGAATATAAGCCACTCTTCCGGCAAGATTCCTGTTTCTTATGTCAAGGGTCTGTAATATGATTTTATCTGTTATCTCCGAGAGCTTTGTCATAAGCTCAAGGGCAAAATTACCATGGCTGAGTACCAGGGAACGTATATAGTCAAATTTAATACTGCATATAACCGAATCCTCTAATGCTGAAACGGAATACTTATATGCATCCTGTGAAAAAATGCTGATATTGCTCACAAATTCAAAAGGTTTTGTGATGGCTATTATTTGTTCATCCCCTGATTGTGATTCCTTATATACTTTTACCAGTCCGCTTTTCAAGTATTTAAACTCCTGGATAGGATCCCCTTCCTTATGGATTATACCTTTTTTAATGTATGAATATTCTTTATGGAAGTCACACAGCGTCATTATTTCCGAATCCGCCAGGGTTGAAAATGCCACATTTCGAAACTGGCATTCACTACACTGGCATTTTTCTGTGTCTATCATAATAGCTTGTCAATTTATTAATACAAAGTAACCTATGAGTCCAGTCTAAAAAGGTTATAACATAGACAAAAATATGAATTTAATTTTACATTTAGCTGTTCATAAGTCATGCTTGTAACATATTGTAAATCAAATATTTAAAAACTTATCAACAGTGCTGT
>JAYEGY010000097.1:0-10444 GCA_034659275.1 Bacteroidota bacterium
AGGTCAAAAATCTAGAATGACTATTTTTTATGAATTTAGCTATTCAGGATAATGTAATTCAATACATAACCAATGAAGAGAATAAATTGATTAATCTGGCGAGGTTAAAATACAACTAGATCTCTCCTATTTAATTATTTAACAGGCCTTTAGCCTTAAAAATTATCTTTGAGTAATTATGGGATAACAGAATTAAATACTGGTCGGATCTGTATGATACAGCTTTTATTTGACATCAGGTTGTACAGTGCCTCTTGCGGCCATTTTATTGTTTCTTTTTTGTTCGCTGTAATTAATAATATTTGCAATGGTTGAATCTCCTGTAATATTAACTGACGATCTGAGCATATCCAGTGGCCTATCGACTCCCAGTATAAGTGCAAGGCCTTCAACGGGCAAACCTACAGATGTAAGTACCATAATAACCAGCACTATACTACCTCCCGGTACACCCGGGGAACCTATAGACGACATTGTTGCCATTAAAACAATTGTTACCTGCTGAGCTATAGTAAGTTCTATTCCATAGACCTGTGCTATAAAGACTGCTGCTACAGACTGGTAAAAGGCTGTAGCATCCATATTTATTGTTACTCCCACGGGAAGCACAAAATCAACAATTTCTTCCGAGACATCAAGTTCTTCGGTATTCTGCCTCATATTAACAGGAAGTGCTGCAGCACTGGAGCTTGTAGAAAAGGCTACCATTTGTGCAGGCAATATTGCCTTAAGGAACTTGCTCACAGGTATATTCCTGGTAAATATTTTTAGATAAGTGGGGTAAAGTAAAATAATCAAGAGGAATAAGCCTACCATGACTGTAGTAAAATATTTACCCAGGGCGATAAAGATATCTGTATCCCCGGCAAAATCAACAATCACCCCGGCCAGCAAGGCAAATACGCCATATGGTGCAAACTTCATGATCAGCTCGATGAGTTTGATTATGATATCATTCAATCCATCGAAAATAAATTTTACGGTTTTCACCTGGCTATCTTTTAAAAGTACCATAGCAATGGCAAAGAGAATGGCAAAAAAGATTATCTGGAGCATTTGTGAGTTATCACCCATGGCGCTTATGATATTATCAGGAACTATATCGATAATAAACTTTAGCGGGCCCTTCTCCCCCGATTCAGCCAGTAACTGGCTTTCATCGATTGTACCCTGCCATTTAGCCATGTATTCAGCTCTCTTCTCTTCAGGGAAAGTATTTCCTGGTTTCACTGTATTCACCAGAAATAAACCGAATAAGGTTGCAATAAGGGTTGAAACCATATAATAAGCAACTGTCTTCACCCCTATTCTTGATAGCTTTGAAATATCGGTAAGACTGGATATACCTTTAATGAGTGAAACGAAAATAAGAGGCACGGCGATAAGCTTAAGCAATTTGAGAAATATTGTACCCCAGGGTTTAATCCAGTCGAGTGTAAATTCACTGAGACCTGTTCTGGCAGCTATCATACCCCAGATAAGTCCCAGTACCATACCTATTATTATCTTTGCCCACAGAGGCAATCGTTTCCACATAGGTTACTCATATTAGTAATTAAATATCATCATCTTCCTCAAAATCTTCAACACCAACTTCATTCTCGGTGGAGGCCACTATACTTGCCATAGCAGAATCACCTGTTACATTGGCAACGGTCCGGATCATGTCAAGAGGACGTTCCACACCCATTATCAGGGCAAGTCCCTCTGCCGGTATACCTACAGAACTGAGGACGATAACCAGCATGATTACTGCACCACCGGGCACTCCCGGGGCACCTATGGAGGCCAGGAGGGCTGTGAGGACGATGGTAAGCTGTTGCGAAAGACTAAGATCAAGACCAAAAACCTGTGCAATGAAAACTGCAGATACTGCCTGGTAGAATGATGAACCATCCATATTTATTGTGACCCCGACCGGAAGCACAAAATTTGCCACGCTTCTGGATACCTTGAGTTTTTCAGTAACCTGTTTAAGTGTAACAGGCAACGTAGCTGCACTTGAGCTGGTAGAAAAAGCCACCATCTGCACAGGCATAAGATACTTATAGAATTCTTTGGTTTTTACCTTGGTAAACAATCGTACATATGCCGGGTACAAACCAAATATCATCACAAAAAGCCCTGCGATTGTAAGAGCTGCATATTTCCCAAGGGCTACAAAGAGTTGGACATCGCCAGAAAACTCAGTGATAAGAGCCGAGAGGAGGGCAAATACCCCTATAGGTGCAAAACGCATTACGATATCAACAATTTTCAATATGATATCGTTAAGGCCGTCAAAGAGTTCCTTTACCACTTTTACCTGTTTTGCTTCCAGTATTATTATTGCTATGGCGAACAGAATTGAAAAAAATATGACCTGTAGCATGTTTGAATTATCCCCACTGGCGGCAATAATATTATCGGGCACCATATCTTCGAAGAAAGACAGTGGAGGTCTGTCCTTAACCAGTCCAGCAATATCTTCGGAATCTTTCACATTGTTCTCATACTGGGTCTGAAACTCCTGCCTTGTTTCCTGGCTGAATGCATGACCCGGCTTGAATGTATTTACTACGAGCAGCCCGAAAACTATGGCAATGACAGTTGTAGCCATATACAGCACGATGGTTTTCAGGCCGATTCTTGAAAGTTTGGTAATATCAGTTATACTTGTTATCCCTTTGACAAGAGACACGAAAATAAGGGGAACGGCGACCAGCTTAAGCAACTTGATGAATATTGTACCCCATGGTTTTATCCAGTCAGCAGTAAACTTAGCCAATCCTGTTTCTGCTGCTATCAATCCCCAAATAATGCCAAGGATCATTCCAAATATTATCTTGAGCCAAAGGGGATATTTTTTCTTTTTAAGCTTCATACAAATATTAAAAACTCGATGTCAAATATTCATACTGGTCCAGACCGCCTAAAATTAGGAATAATAGTTCTCCCGGAAACTACTTTTGGATATTATACAGCATAAAAAAACAAAAAACACACTCATCCCACAGGAGCCTTAACAATTATCCCTGGTCAACATGTTCTCAGTCGCCGCTTTTAGACTTATTTAACTCGTCATCAGAAGCTTCCCGTACATCCAGTATTTCTCCGGTGAAATGAAGGTCAGCTCCGGCCATGGGATGATTGAAGTCCATTTTAACTGATGTATCGGTGTGGGATAATACCGTTCCGATAAGCCTTCTCCCCTGCGAATCAGCCATGGGTACATTGGTACCTTCTTTAAGCAGGCTCTCATCTACTTTTCCATCAATTTCAAATACTGACATGGGCAGATCAACAATGAGCTCCTCACTCTTATCTCCATATGCTTCATCTGAGGTAAGCCTGAATTCAAATTTATCCCCTTCGGAAAGGTTTTCAATATTGGACTCAAAATTAGGAAGCATCTGTCCTGCCCCATAAAGAAATTGGAGGGGGTTGTCACTCTTTACTTCTTCAACAATATTTCCTTCACTATCACCTTCCCTCAGGACATACCTGAGAAATACCATCTTGTCTTTTTCAATTACCATAATATTCTCCTCTTTAATTTGTGTTAAAGAGGGCAAAAGTAATGATTAACTATTAATCTGCCAATTAATTACTAAATGGAATGATGGAACCGAGGAGCCCGAGTTTGCTGCAGGCAAGCTCCACCTTCGCTAAAGCTACGGTGGACAAAGGAAGGTGACGAGCTCGACGAATACCGCGGCACAGTTCAGAGACCTGCGCCAGCGGAGTAGACTCAATATTCCAATTAAAAGAGAAAATCTATCCTTATTTCCGGATTATTGTATATCTGGTATTCCGATTCAGTAACTGCCCAGAGAAAAGTAATGTTAAATGACGCTTTCCTTCCCAGGGACTGACTGAGGCCTAGTCCGGCCAGAGCATTATGTTCCCAGAACCTTGAATTATCAGGATAAACACCTTTCCAAAATTCAGATTCAAGGTTAAGTGCCTCATATTCACCATGTGCAAAAAATCCGAGTCCTCTTCCCACTGGAAGAAGCTTGCTTAAATCCTGTATAAACAGGAATCTCAGGAAGCTTCTTCCCCCGTAAATACTTGTCCTGCCCATAGGATTCTTATAATACTGCCATGATGGTCCTGCTGCAACAGCCAGGCGGGGCAATAACCAGAGTCCAGCTACGGGGGCAAGCTCAATGTTTGTAATTGTGCCTAATTGAAGGCTGAAGCCACCTCCAAAAAACACCCTTTCACTAAGGGATGAGCCGTTATCATCCTCCCTCTCGTACTGGGCATTTGATTTTAAACAAAAAAGACTTATAAGCAGGATAAGGGGTAATATTTTTTTATTCATACAGGTATCTGTTTTTTCCGGCATATTAAGAATCTGATGAGAAATTCAAAAATTGTAACTTTACGTGCAATATTACAAATTTTGAATAAAATAAATATTTTAATTCCTGTGATATGAATATATTAATCACCGGGGCGAGCAGAGGCATCGGAAAAGAAACAGCCTTAGCAATGCCAAAGAACAGGGATAACCACATTTTGGCTATCTCAAGGACTGAATCATTGCTTCAGGAGCTCACAGGAGAATCAGAATTCAAAAATATCAGTTATATAGCTACAGATCTAAATAAAAGTCTTAAAAGCCCTGAAAACTTCTTAAAACAGGTTGATTCGCATTTTAAGGTTATTGATATCCTAATAAACAATGCCGGTATTTTAATAAACAAGCCTGTAACGGAGCTAAGTTATTCCGAAATCAGGAAAATGACGAAGACACATTTTACCAGTCCCCTGCTACTGATAAGAGAGTTAATGAGCAAGTTTCGCAGGGGAAGCCATATAATCAACATCAGCAGCATGGGTGGTTTCCAGGGTAGTTCCAGATATCCTGGCATGGCAGTTTACAATGCCAGTAAAGCAGCCCTGGCAAATCTCACCGAAAGTCTTGCCTCCGAATATGAAAAGGAAGGTATTTTCTTTAATTGCCTTGCCCTTGGTGCTGTTCAGACCGAGATGTTAGACGAAGCATTTCCCGGCTACAAGGCGCCTGTCAGCGCAGCTGAGATGGGAGAATTTATCAAATGGTTTGCTCGTGAAGGGAATAAATTTTTCAATGGGAAAATATTACCTGTCTCGGTAAGCAATCCATAAAAATACAGAGGCGATAGGTATATTTATTTGTATTCTTTTATACTGATTTTGTTATCTATAGCAAGGAAGCCGTTATGTGCAAGAGCCCGTAGTTCATCCTCTCCCGGGTAGATGATCACATCAGCTATAAAGTCAACCATTTCCCTGATATAGTCTGTATGTGATTCCTCATATGCCATTCCTCCCGTTAATATTATGGCATCCACCTTTCCCTTCATCACTGCAGCGCATGCTGCTATATCCTTTGCTATCTGGTATGATGATGCTTCCTTAACTATCTTTGCTTTTTCATCACCTGAATCGGCTTTTTCACATATCTCCTTGAAATTATTAGTGTCCAGGTATGCCACCATTCCTCCCCTCCCGTTAATCATTTTCATCACTTCTTCCTCTGTATAGTCTCCACTGAAACACAACTTAACCAGCTGGCCTACAGGTAATGTGCCGGATCTTTCGGGTGAGAATGGTCCTTCACCGTTAAGTGTATTATTAACATCCACTACCCTGCCCTTTATGTGGGCTCCCACGCTGATGCCCCCTCCCATATGGGCGACAATAAGGTTAAGATCTTCATATTTTTTATTCAGTGTTTCCGCATATGCACGTGCAACAGCTTTCTGGTTCAGGGCGTGAAAGATTGATAAACGCTTCAACAGCGGATGTCCTGAAAGGTGTGCAACATCATGCATCTCATCCACCACAACGGGATCAACAATAAACGCTTTGGACCCCGGGATGTCACTGGCTATCTCAGCAGCTATCAGTCCTCCCAGGTTACTTGCATGCTCCCCCCTGTTTCCGCTTGCCAGTTCCTGTTTCATCACTTCATTTACCTCATACACACCTGATTCAATGGGCTTGAGTAGTCCGCCCCTCCCCACAACTGCACTTATTTCTTTTAAATTAATATTTCTTTTTTCCAACTCTTTCACTATCAATTCTTTTCTGAAAGAAAGCTGGTGGCTTATATTTTTATAACGCGATATTTCCCTGGTGCTATGCCGTATTGTCTCATCAAATATCATCTTATCATCTGCGAAGAGTCCGAATTTACTTGATGTGGATCCAGGGTTAATTGCGAGTAACAGTTTTGACATAATTGAACTACTTATTTTTTATCTGCCATGAGGCATGACAGGGCTATGCAAAAGAATTTTGATTTTTCACTTTCGCTTCTTGACATCAGAACCACAGGCACTTCAGTTCCCATGAGCATTCCGGCCAGCTCTCCTCCGCCAAAAAGCATCAGGCCCTTATAAAAGGGATTACATGATTCCAGGGAAGGAAACAGAAGAATATCTGCATCGCCTCCCACCGGTGTATCGACACCTTTTATCTCAACACTTTTCTTATCACATGCCAAGAAAATATCCAGGGGGCCATCCATTATACATGGACTTATCTGTCCTCTTTCCGCCATCTTACACATAATAGCATAATCCACTGCATTTTGAAAATGTTTACTCATTTTCTCCGAGGCGCCAATAAGTGCCACTTTGGGCTTTTTTATTCCGAATTTTGCAGCCATATGAATAGCATATTCCGCCATTGCCACTTTCTGGTCAAGATCGGGAAAAGGCAGGACTGCTGTATCTGTAATAAAGAGGAGTTTATGATAAGCGGGTACATCCACTGCACACACATAACTTAGAACAGCTTTTGGTTTCATCAGGCCATTTTCCTTGTCGAGAACCGATTTGAGGAATTTATCAGTGCCTATCAGGCCCTTCATCAGGATGTCAGCCTCGCCCGATTTGACCAGCCTTACAGTTTGTTTTGCTGCTTCTACTTCATTATCAACATGTTGAATATTAAAAAGACTAATATCAAGGCCTAATTTAGAAGATGTTTTTTCTATAACAGGCCTGTCACCGTAAAGGTATGCATCAATCATTTTTCCCCGCACGGCTTTTTCAACAGCACCAAGTGTATTCTCATCCTGTGCCCATGTAACTGCCAGTTTAGGTTTGATCTTCTTATTTTTTACTTTCTCAACCAGTTGATCCAGTGATCCTATCATATATATTTATTTTGCTGTGGCTGCTGCCATAAGAATACTGTCGTATTTTGCCTGCTCACTGTCTGATCTGGAGGTAAGCACAATCGGAGCCGCGGCACCCAGTATCATTGAGGCCACTTTTGCCCTGGCAAAGAACACCATTGATTTATACAAGACATTGCCCACTTCTATATCAGGCATAAGCAAAAGATCAGTATCACCGGCCACTTCCGACTTTATTCCTTTATGTTTTGCGCTATCAAGGCTTATAGCATTATCAAAAGCAAGGGGGCCGTCAATGATACAATTTTTTATCTGGTCCCGCTGATTCATTTTTGATAGCAAGGCAGCGTCCGTTGTAGCTTGCATACTTTCATTTACCATCTCTACCGCCCCAAGCACAGCTACTTTAGGCATCTCAATCCCAAGCATATTAAGACAGGAGACCGCATTGTTTAATATTGATATTTTTTCCTTAAGATTTGGTGCAATATTCATAGCCACATCAGTCACAGCTATAAGCTTGTGATAGGTTTCCACTTCGAAAAGAGCAAAATGCGAAAACAGGTTACCTGTTCTTAATCCCCATTGTTTGTTAAGTACATGTTTGAGCAGGACAGAGGTTCCCACCTTTCCTTTCATAAGGACATCTGCTTTTCTTTTATTAACCATTCTAACAGCCATTTCAGATGTTTTTTCTATAACTGTTTCATGGATTATTTCCAATCCTTTAATGTTATAGTTTTTTTCTGATGCTATTTTCCTGATTTCCTTTTCATCACCAATAAGTACAGGTTGGATAATTCCATCATCCGCGGCTCTTATCACAGCACCAAGGGAGTGAAGATCATGTGCTGCTGCAAGTACAAGACGTTTAACAGGTTTATTGTCAAGCAGTTTTTTTAATTCACTCAACTTTTTCAGGCTCATGGTTCAAAAGGGTTAGTTATTAGTTTTTCTTGCGGCTTATTATACTTTTTGTATCAGTTGCTATAACCAGTTCTTCATTTGTTGTAACGGCCATAACCGTTACCCTCGAAGATGGTTTTGATATAATTATATCCTGGTTTTTCTTTCCCTCGTTCTTTTCTGCATCGAACTCAATTCCCAGGTATTCCATATTAGAACATATCATTTTTCTTTGATTGAAATCATTTTCACCTATACCCCCCGTAAAAACAAGTAAATCAAGTCCATTAAGAGCTGCAACATATGATCCGATAAATTTTTTGACTTTATAGGAATACATTTTAAGTGCGAGTATTGCTCTTTTGTTGCCCTTGGCTGCTGCCGACTCAAGATCGCGCATATCTGATGAAAGATTTGTTATGCCCTTAACCCCGCTTTCCTTATTGATCATATTACTTACACCCTGTACATTAAGATGCTCCTTATCTACTATATAGATTAGCACACCGGGATCAACCTCACCTGATCTTGTTCCCATTATCAAGCCATCCACAGGGGTAAATCCCATCGAGGTATCTATCGACTTGCCATTATTAATTGCTGCCACCGAGGCCCCATTTCCCAGGTGGCAGGTAATTATTTTCATTTTTTCAAAATTCTTGCCTAAGATTCGGGCAGCTTTCTGGGCTACGAATTTATGGCTGGTTCCATGGAATCCGTATTTACGAACCCTGTATTTCTCATAATATTCGTATGGTATAGCATACATGAATGCATAATTTGGCATACTCTGGTGGAAAGAAGTATCAAAGACCGCTACCTGGGGTACTCCGGGAACAAGTTTCTCAACTGACAGTATACCTTTCAGGTTTGCAGGGTTATGAAGCGGAGCCAGCTCACCGCATCTCTCAATATCTTTTTTAACCTTACTATCTATAAGCACACTTTCCGTAAAATTCTCACCACCATGTGCCACCCTGTGACCAACTGCGATTATATCTTTTACATCTTTTATGACACCCCATTCCTTATGAGTAAGTGCATCTATTACCAGGTTTATGCCTATCGTGTGATCAGGGATATCTGTAACTGTCTCATAGGGGTCTTTACCTGTTGGTTTGTGAGTTAGTATGCTGTCGTTGAGGCCAATTCGTTCAACGAGGCCCTTTGCCATTACATCGGAGCCCTCCTCAACATCGAATACCTGGTATTTAATAGATGAACTACCGCAGTTGAGTACAAGTATTACCATATTACTTTTTCGTATATCGAATAAAAATTAAATTATGACAAGATAACAATAAAGTGTTAAACTAAAAGAGCCGGGTAGAGGATAAAGCTCAGTTTGTTCATTTTTATGCGGATTGTGTTGCTGTTATTGCAATAAGACTTACTATATCGTCCACCGAGCAACCTCTTGACAGGTCATTAATAGGGGCAGCCATACCCTGCAATATTGGTCCTATTGCTTCAGAATTACCCAGCCTCTGAACCAGTTTATATGCAATATTACCCACATCAAGGGATGGGAATACAAGTACATTTGCCTTCCCTGCTATCTTACTGTCGGGGGCTTTCCTCTTCCCTATTGATTCCACCAGGGCAGCATCAACCTGTAATTCACCGTCGAACTGTATATCAGGAGCCATTTCCCTGGCTAGTTTTGTGGCATTTATCACTTTATCAACCATTTCATGTTTCGCACTTCCCTTAGTGCTGAAACTGAGCATTGCCACTCTCGGTTCCATACCCAGTATTGACTGAGTTGTTCGGGCAGTAGCAACGGCTATTTCAGCAAGTTCCTTATCCGTAGGATCAGGATATACGGCACAATCAGCAAATACCATAATCCCATTATCGCCAAATGATTTATCGGGATGAATCATAATAAAAGCACCCGAGACAACCGATATGCCAGGACGTGTTTTAACGTACTGGAAGGCCGGTCTTAACACGTCACCTGTTGCATTTGATGCCCCGGCCACTTCTCCGTTGGCATCTCCATTCTTTATCATCAGAACCGAAAGGTATAGTGGATCTTCGATCAGCTTGAGAGCTTCATCCCTGGTTAAGCCTTTATGCTTCCTGATATCGACCATCATATCAACATAATGATCCTTCATTTTATGAGAGGCAGGGTCTATAATCTCCGCTTTAGCGATATTTTTCAAATCCAGCTTATCGGCCAGATCATAAATCTCCCCGGGCTTACCAATGAGTATTATTTTTGCCAGTTTCTCAGCTATTACACGGTCGGCTGCTTTGAGTGTTCGTTCTTCAGTACCTTCTGGTAATACTATCTGTTTATTCAACTGGCGGGCTTTCTCTTTTATATCATCTATTAATTTCATTGTAAATCAGCTATTTATGAACAAAAAATAATTCACCAAAAGTATAAAAAAATGACCATATCTTCAA
>JAYEGY010000098.1:0-10222 GCA_034659275.1 Bacteroidota bacterium
AAAATGCCCACAATGAACGGCCCAAAATCAAAGATGTTGGTGTATACAAATAAATGAGGCCTATCTTTATGTTTCCCTGATAGTTATAGCGTTTTAGACCTTATCCCGTGATAAACTCACGCTAGTACATCTTTCCCCTGCTTGAAAACTATATCAACGGGTATCCCTGCCTCGTTCACCCTGTCAAGGTCGGTGCGCAGTTGATCAGTCATGACACCGTCAGATTCTATCCACTCTTTTGCAGCTTCATAGTCGCCGTCACCCTGGATGGTAAGAATCTTTTCAACCAGCGATTCCACCGCACTCTTCATCTCCTCGAAATTGACCATATAGGTACTATTATCCTGGTAAACGAAAGCACCATTATCAGCAAAATACTTCATGTTCAGCATATTAGCCTTGCCATGAGCGCTGGAGGCACCAAAGCGGCTTGAGCGGAAGATACCTGAGAAAAAGGTCACGTAGTTATTCATTACCTCGCCACTGGTGATCTCTCCCATCTCGTAAAGTTTTGTGACAAGGTAGAGGCCCATGATATCGGCTTTAGCTTCCTCGAGTGCTGAATATTGTTCTTTCAGTGCTTCCCTTACGGTCCCTTTACCGGTTATTGTATTCTTTATCCCCATGCCATGCGATACTTCGTGGAAGGTAGTGTTTTCGAAGAAAGCATCAAAGGTGATATGCTTGCGCTGGCTCTCATCGATAAGCATATTGGCAATGGGAACCAGTATCTTGTCAAATTTGGCTTTCATGGCATTTTTCAGCTGGAGCTTACGGCTTCCAACTGCCAGGTGTATTTCGGGGTCGTTGGGCAGGTTAATGGCTATTGTCTTGGATCCTGCATTGCAGTCGCCTGCATAATAAAGGGCATAATAAACATTCATGTCGGCATCGGTGCCCGGTGTTTCCGATTTGTACTCTTCAGCAACGGGTAGTCCTTTCTGCAGTTCGGGCAACATGGCATTGAATTTGGCTAGCTTAGCACTCCATTCAGGGTCTTTTACCAGCACGAATGCCTCATGTGCAGCCTTGTAGCCAAAAAGCTGGTCCTCGTAATTCTCAATAGGACCAACTACGAAATCAATATTCGACTCCTTCATTTCCATCCATGCAAAGTCACTTGGCTGGTATATATCTGTCAGCAGGGCCTCAGCACGGGCATCCAGGTATTTCTTCAAGCCTGCATCCTCTGATATTCCTGCTGCCTTGCGCATAAGCACAGCCGCCTTTTCATGCTGGTCCTTGTAAGCTTCTGAATAGGGTACGGTAAAAAGCTCGCCCTCATCGTCGCGACGAACAAGGGTATACAGGCTTGTCTTTTCAGGATTGTCCCATGCCTCAAATTCCACGACAGTCATATCCTCAGGGTAAAACTGTGCTGTAGGAGGTTTGGGTCCAACACCGGGTATAAAAGGCTCATTATTTTTAAGCCTGTCCCACGGACCGTAGTGTATCCTGGCATATTCCTTTGCATATTCACTGTCGATGCTGCTAAGGAGTGCTTCTTTGTCACCATACGACTGCATCCAGAATATGTCATCCATGATAATTGCCACATCTATCAGTATGCCTATTATCTCCCTCTCGCTGTCACTTAACCAGCTGAGGTCGGTTTTCAGGGTAACCTCTTCAAATTGAGCAAGTCTGGCTTTCATTTCTTCATCATTTATAGTCTCTTTTGTACCACAACCGGCCATTGCCACTATAAGCAGTATAACCAGCATGCTTATGATCTTTGTTTTCATAGTTTTTTTGGTTTTATCATTTAATCATGCAAGGTAGTAAAATTATCACATTGATCCCCCTTTGAACCGAGCAGTTCGAGTTTGCTTAAGGCGGGGTTCGTCCGCCGTTCTACCTCGTGGCGGCTGGGTAGGTCTCGGGGTTCGCTTAGCCTTAGCCTTACTGTGTCCACCGTAGCCTTGGCGTAGGCGGAGCCTTCCTTTTTCCTTTTATCTTTTTGCTCGCCCCCTCCGGCCACAATCACTTTCCGCTCGCGAGCTCGCAGTACTCGCCCCCGAGGACTCGGGGACTCGCACTGCTCGGTTTACTTTTTACTTTTTACTTTTTACTTTTATCTTAATCAAAAACCGTTTCTCTTTTCTCTAAAATTTATATATTTATTATTGCATTCAACAACAAATCCCATGAACGGAATTAATGTGAACATAATTTTATTGATCATCATTTTTCTCCTGGTAATCCTTGATATCTTGAGAAACATTGAATTCCTGAAATCGAAGAACATGTTTGTACCGGGAATTTTCGCCTATGTGACTTTCCTTATATTTTTCATCTGTTTTATTTTTTACCCGTCAAACACATTTTTGCTTGTTTCAATTATCGCCATTGCTATCATCCCTAACAGTTACTACTGGTATAACAGAACAACAAAAGGAAAGCGAAGAACAGAAGCGATAATAATGAGTATTTTATTCCTGGCAGGAATAATGTATTACCTGGCTAAATTATTCTAAAAATCGTTACCTTTAAAGTTCTGATAACAAAACATATAATAATGAGAAATAATAGATTATACACTACTTTATTATTAACAATAACTGGAACCCTTATATTAAGCTCATGTGCAACGATACCTGAGGGAGCAACAGCAGTAACACCCTTTGATAAAGAAAAGTACCTTAAGATAGCATCCAGGATTGGATATAATACCTCAGACCTCACATGGGTCGAACACAATGAAGAACAACATTAACCACAATCATTAATTTATACATATGAAAAAATCATCACTCCTCTTGTTTACGGCACTTTTATGCTTTAGTGGTATCCTTAAAGGCCAGTCTGTTCAGGATCCCGACTCAACTTCTAATATTCAAAATGCAGAATACCTGGAAGGAGATTTAATAAAATTTCTTGGCAGCAATACGAAGTACCCATTGGAAGCAGCTAAAAATAATATACAGGGAGATGTTGTCTTCTCATTTACTGTTAACAAAAACGGCAAATTAGAAAACCTGAATGCCCTGAGTTTTGTCCATGTATTATTATACAATAGCTCACTTGCTTCTTTAAACCTTCTGGAAAATGAATGGAGTCCATGCAAAATCAATGGAGAGCCTGTTGATAAGGAGTACCTGCTAATTTACAGGTATAGAATGTACATGAACACGCAACCTCCTGATTATAAAAAAAGGGCTGATAAGCTTTTCGAAAGGGAAAAATATGAGAAAGCTCTTAAGTTTTACGATAAAGCAATAGAGGAGAATCAGTACGACTATACGCTATTGGCATCACGTGCAAAAGTAAAGGAAATACTTGGTGACACAGGGGGAGCAGAAGAAGATGCTTTGGAGTCAGAGAGGCTCCATAATGAAATTATTTCAGTTGTAAATATTACCGGAATAGCAAAAACCGTTACAAGAAGGGTGGAAGGAAGACAGGTAAGAAGATTTTAGCAATGAGTATTCCCCTTTACAGACTATTTACCCTGCCTGTGCTGTTAATGAAAATTCTTGCAAACTCAAAAGAACAGCAAAAGTTCATTGAGAAGACCATTGCAATTGATATCCGCGAGATAAAGAAGGATAACGATAAGACCTTATCCGAAAAAGACTTTAAGAAGATTTTTACCTATTACGGGTCAGCAGTACCGGCAGTCTTAGGCGAAGAATACTGTCTGCTCAGGGGAAAGAAAATGACTGATGACGAAAGGTACAGGCTGACTTATATGGGGGCATTGACAGGCCTGTTTGATGACCTGTTTGACGAAAAGGAAACGGAAGAAAACCATATAAAGGAACTGGTTAACGAGGCGGCAGAGCAGATAGCAAGAAACTCCCATGAAAAATTATTCATACGCTTTTATAAGAAAGTCCTTGACAGCGGAAATTCATCTCTGGTAAAGGAACACTTAAACAGGGTTTTTGATGCCCAGGTATTGAGCAAAAGGCAGAAGGAACCGGACATCGGGAAAGAAGAAATCAGGCATATCACCATTGAAAAAGGAGGTACTTCCCTCCTCTTCTACAGGTGCACGTTCCAGGAACCGGTCAGTGAAAGCGAACACCAGGTGCTTTACCACCTTGGCGGACTGGGCCAGCTCGAGAATGATATTTTTGATATTTATAAGGATCTCCGGGACCAGATACGTACCCTGGCCACAACAACAAAACAGGTCAGTAACCTGAGGTCGACATATATATCATTAATTCATGATGTATATAATCTTCTGGACGAAACCGACTATCCACCCAAAAACAGTAAAAGATTTTCAAAGTTTATTTCCCTTGTCTCCTCCAGGGGACTCGTCTGCCTCGATCATCTACAAAAACAGGAAGCACTGTCAGGTGGTGTTTTTGATATATCCTCCTACTCCAGGGAAAACCTTATCTGCGACATGGAAAAACCCGGTAAGCGGCTGAAACTATTCCGGTACTACCTCAAAAATATTTAGGCATAAGCGAACAAAAAAATTTGACTTCAGTATGAGGATGGTGTAAATTTGATGGCACGTGCCCACTGATGATGACTGGGAAGAACTTATTACATACCTCGTAGGAGAGAATGTTGCAGGTGGTAAGATGAAAAGCACTCGTACTGATCCTCATGCACACCCCCGCTGGGATAGCCCCAATACCGGGGCCGATGACGGTTATGGTTTCTCAGGTCTTCCGTCAGGGTATCGCACCTTCATGGGCGGCTTTGATGAAGTGGGCTACAGTGCTACCTGGTGGGGCAGCACGGAATTCGACAACTATTTTGCCGGTGCCGTATCGCTTTACTGCAATACAAGCACTGCAGAACAACGCTACAACCATAAAAAGAGCGGCCTGGCAATACGATGCGTAAGAGATTAGATATGAAATAAGGCATTCAACTGGCTGAAAATTTTATTTGCCAGCATCCAGGATGTAAGTTTAACCATAAGTTACAACGTTGGCGCTATCATAGCAGCATTACTCGGTGGATCAGGGGTGGCTGCCTGGGGTCTTGGACATGCTCAACAAAAAGGACTGTTTAAAAAATAGATTCTTTAGACTCCATGCCTGGCATCTCTACTTTATAAACCTTATCACGTTGTCCTCCGTAGCTTTAGCGTAGGAGGAACTTTATCAACTTCCCTGCTCCCTGCTCCGTCCGCCGTAGTCCAAAGGACGTAGGCGGGCTCCCTGCCCCTTGTGCCCCTTGCCCCCTGCCCCCTGCTTCGTCCTCAGAAGCTCGAAGAGCGAAGGAGGATGCTCTGTGCTCTGAGCTCTGAGCTCTGCGCTACAATTCCTTGTTTATTCCCTGGTTATAATATAAATTGCATATCCATTACCAGATTACTGACCAATAATCAGCTTATGAAACACAGCATACTCATTATCAGCATCTTATTCCTAGTTGCCTGTAATCCAAAACAACCACAGAGCAAGCTGGAATCCGAACTGGATTCTCTGTTGGAAAAAGAATTTTCAAAGAATGAGCCCGGAGGTTCTTTTTTGGTTAAAAAAGGAGACAATATTGTTTACCTTAGAAGTTTCGGCCTGGCAGACCTGGAAACAAAAGAAAAGATTACTCCCACCACACTCTTCAACATAGGATCGATCTCCAAAACCTTTGTAGCATACGGAATCTTACAGCTGGCAGAGGAGAAACTGGTATCGCTGGACGATAGTATATATGAATATTTCCCTGACTTTGACAATCCCGGGATTGCCCAGAAGGTTAAAATAAAACATCTGCTGAGCCATACATCCGGCCTACCGGACATCAGGGACAACTACGGTGATAGTATTTTCTACCTGACGGCCAACGACATTGAAAATTTTGAGCCGCTAAAAAGGGTTAAGGCTTTGAATTTTGAGCCGGGTGAAAAATACGAATACTCCAATCCGGCCTTCAACGGACTTGCCCTGATAATAGAACAGGTTGCAGAACTGAAATGGCAGGAATATATCACTGATAATATATTTATTCCTTCGGGAATGACTGCCAGCACCATAACCGAAGGCCCCCATCCCGAATCAGGTGTCACCCATGCTTACATAAAAGAAGATTCTGTCTACAAGGAGTACGACTACGGTGAGTGTCCGAAATTTGCTGCCGCTGGCAATGGCGGCGTGTGGAGTTCTGTACTTGAACTGGCAAAGTATGAAAATGCCATTCAGAATAATGTCTTTTTAGAAGAGGAATTAATCGAGAAGTCCAGGACTGTCTTCTATCCCTCGAACTGGGCCGATACTATTAAACCTTTTATTGGTTTTTCCTGGTTTCTCGACCAGGATTACCTGTTCAGGAGACAGCGTACTTTCGATACCGAGTTTATTTATCACACCGGCAGCCAGGGAGGCTTTCTTTCAATTTACCTGGTAATCCCGGAAAAGGAAATTTTATTTATAGGCTTATTGAACAGGCCATCGGAGAATTTCAGGAACATAATTACGGAAGCCTGCATCTTATTTGAAAAATACAATTATGAATTCATTTAATGGTAATCAAAAAAGAAAATCATGAGCCCTAACAATGTGGTAAAGAATTTTTTCCCTGTAATTACCGTGGTACTTATCCTGCTTATTGCTTCTGCCGACTGTGCCAGGGCCAATTACCAGGAGACCGGGGATACTTATGACGAAGAAGTGCTAAAGGAGGCCCTTGTAAATGGAGTTGTACTTGGAATCCCCGGTATCTCAGTAGCTATCGGCAAAGGAGACAGTATTGCATGGACAGGGACAGCCAGCTACAGTGACCTTCTTGCAAAAGAAGAGGTAAAAACTGGTGATAAATTCGGTATCGGGAGCATAACAAAGACCTTTGTTGCGGTAGTTATTCTTCAATTAGTTGAGGAAGGCAAACTCGACCTGGACAAAGTACCTGCCGATTACCTCAACCAGGAGATTGTTATGGCGGTGCCCAATACCGATCGTGCAAGCCTGAGAGATTTGTTAAACCACCAGAGCGGGATACCTACATGGGAATTCCAGGCCGACTGGATAAGGAAAGGACGGGGCGAAGAGATGGACCTAGACCATACCTGGGGTAAGGAAGAGACACTTGAATATGTTTCCAGGGATGACACAAAAGCGGATTTTGAACCGGGCGAAAGGTATTCCTATTCAAATACCAATTACACTATCCTTGGCCTCATCATTGAAGCTGTTACGGGTAACGATGTCATGACAGAGATACGGAAGCGGGTATTTCAACCACTGAATATAGATAACACCTATCTCGAATCTTTTGAAGAGGTACCCGGAGGATACGTTCACCATTACCATTACGCTACGCCCCAGTTTGAAAAGACTGCCGGCGTGCATAAAAATTTTCCTGAGATAAGACCTTACCTGGTTGAATCGACGGCCGGCAATCTTTCACCTGAATGGGCAGCCGGTGGAATGATATCCACTGCATGCGACCTGGTGCGCTGGGCCCGGGCCTTACGCGACGGCGAACTATTGGGGGATTCAATGCAAAAGGAACACTTTACTTACTACCCCCCGGCAGAAGGTACTGATTCACGGAGGAAGTATATGCAGGGTATTTCCATGATTGAGGATTTTATCCGTGGCAAGGATTTTATGGGACACTCCGGCGGAACACTGGGTTTCACCGCAATGATGTACTGGATAGAAGGTACTGATATAATAGTCGTTTCTTTAGCCAACGTAGGTTCAATGCACAGCGGACTCAGGCAATCACCTCCGGGCTTATTTTACCGCGACATCCTCCTCCCCGCTGTAATGAGGTATTTCCATTATGATTAACTTCCCCCAAACCTTATTCAACTTTATTCAACTTTATTCAACCTTATTCAACCTTATTCAACCTTATTCAACCTTATTCAACCTTATTCAACCTTTAAAGAAATGTACGGAGCAATAATAGGCGACATCGCCGGATCGACATACGAATTCAAGAATGCGGTAAAAGCTGACTTCGACTTATTCCCCGGGGGATCGACCTTTACCGATGACACGGTCCTGACCATAGCGATTGCCGATGCCATTGTGAGCGGCAGGAATTATAAGGAATCTTTGATTGAGTTTGCCAGGAAATATCCCAATGCCGGCTATGGAATGGGTTTCATGAACTGGTTCCACCGTGCAGACCCTGAACCCTACAATAGCTTTGGCAATGGATCGGCCATGAGGGTAAGCCCGGTTGCTTATGCATTCAATACCATTGAAGAGGTGCTGGAAGAGGCAAAAAAGACTGCTGAGCCCACACATAACCACCCCGAGGGTATCAAGGGAGCACAGGCCACGGCAGCAGCTGTCTTACTGGCCAGGACAGGTAAGTCCAGAAAGGAGATTAAGGAATTTGTCGAAGAAACATTCGGCTATGATATTTCCGGGACATATGAAGAATTAAGAGCCAGGCATAAGCCCAATGTAATCTGCCAGTATACTGTCCCAGCATCAATAATTTGCTTCCTGTCGTCGGGCAGCTTCGAGGATGCCATCCGCAGAGCTATATGGATTGGCGGCGACAGCGACACCCTGGCATGCATCACAGGGTCAATTGCAGAAGCTTATTATAAAGAAATACCCCCGTACATGGTAAAAATTGCCGAAGAAAAGCTGGATGATTATTTGCTGGACAGGGTCCACCGCTTCAGGGAATTGTATTTCTAAACCCTGAACACCACAAACAGGTATTTCCGGAGGTCTGAATCAAAAGTCGCGATTTTTGTCATCCTGACTGTGTCAACCGAAACCTGTAGAACGAAGGCTAAGCGTTTTGTCCACCGAAGTTTTAACATAAGAGGGAAGCTCAATCTTTCGCATCTTATCTTTCGCATCTTATCTTTCGCATCTTATCTTTCTCATCTTATCTTTCGCATCTCATCTTTCATCACAAAATATTCCAGGGTAGTTCTGCGTTATGTACATTACGGTCCGCAATACAAGCTTCACCGTTTACATGGCTGAATCTTTAAATCCAAAATATAGCACTATGAGAAAATTAAAAACTTACAATTTACTTTGGACATTGATCATAACAGTATTTTTTGCAACACTGATGAGCAGCTGTACAAAAGATGAGGAAAACAATAACGGGAATTCTTATTATGCTGTTTACCTCGATGAGAATGATGAAGATTACATCAATTTTGGAACTTTCGAGAGTTTCACTGCTGGTACCGAGTGGTCTATCATAGAAAAGGTAAAGATGCCGGCAGGTGCGGATAACGACGGAGGCTGGCATTTCTTCAGGGGCGAGGCCTGGGATGACCTGGAAGGAGATATCGCCATCAGGATCTCAACAACAAGGATAAGTACGTGGTGCCAGAAAAACGGATGGGTATCGGTAGTATATGATGGTACTTTTAATCCCGATCAATGGTATGCCATATGCCTCCAGTATAATTCAACTGCCCAGGAGCTTGAACTATATGTCGACGGCTCTCTCGTGGGTCAGGAAAGCATGGAGCCAATGGACGACAACAACAATAACAATAACATGTTCTGGGGAGGACAGGAGAGTGATCCTTTAAACAATGAGGGTGAGCTTTACTCTGAATCAAGCATTATCATAGCCCACCAGGTCTGGCTGCAGAGAACCTTGAGCAGCGCCGAGATAGCCGACTATGATGGTTACATAGCACCTGAAACCGCCCTCTTCTTTGCCACTGATATCGATGCTAATTCCGTTTCGGATATTTCAGGTAACAACCACAACGGCACCGAAGGCAACACCCCGGAGTATATAACTGTACAAAAATAAAGTTATCTTCCTGTAAAACTTAGCGACTTTGGGGAAAATTGATTTTGCTGGAAATTCATTATATTGTATGAACAAATTAAATTCGCAATTAATGAAACTCACAGCAAAACAAATCAATGAAATTGCTCAGGAACTTGAGTGTGGCATGGCAGTTTACATCAACAAGGAGAACCTTGAGATAAGGACTATTCTTGACTGGGATGACATGTATGGTGATACTGAAATCTGGGAAGAAGAGCTGGAAAAGATTGAGGATGAATGGTCCGATTATGCAGTTATCACCAAAATGGAATCAAGGGAGGCTTACCGGGTCATGGAAGATTTTGTTGATGAAATTGATGATGAAAGAATGCAGGAAAATTTATATAAGATTCTCTCCAGGAAAAGTCCATTTGCCAATTTCAAAGATGAGATTGAAACATCCGACTACCGTGAGCAGTGGTTTGATTTCCGAACCAGGAAGTATGAAGAATATGTAAAGGAACAGCTTGAGGTGGAAGGTATTGAATTTGAGTAATGCCCACAAATAACATAAGCTATTTCCCCTTACAGA
>JAYEGY010000099.1:0-41514 GCA_034659275.1 Bacteroidota bacterium
TACTCTGGGCTGGGAACAGGAATATTTTTTAATAGATGAAGCCCTGTATTATGCCAGGCCAGACCTGGTACTTGCCGACCGCACACTTATGGGACACCAATCGTCAAAAGACCAGCAACTGGCAGATCAATACTTCAGTTCTATACCTGAACGTGTTATGTCATTCATGGAAGATTTTGAGGTTGAGGCTTTCAGACTGGGTATCCCCGTTAAGACCCGTCATAATGAGGTTGCTCCGAACCAGTTCGAATGTGCCCCCCTCTTCGGGGAAGCAAATCTTTCAGTTGATCATAATCAACTGATAATGGATATAATGAAAAGGCTTGCACGTAAGCATAAATTCAGGGTTTTGCTTCATGAAAAACCCTTTGCCGGAATTAATGGATCCGGGAAACATAGCAACTGGTCAATGGCAACAAATACCGGGGTAAACCTGCTTTCGCCTGCAAAAAATCCCAAGGGTAATCTACAGTTCCTGACTTTTCTGGTTAGTGTGATCAAGGCCGTAAATGACAACCATGACCTGTTAAGAGCCAGTGTACTTACTGAAACAAATTCACACAGACTGGGAGGGAATGAGGCACCACCATCCATAATGTCTGTTTTCCTTGGCTCATATCTTACGGGGATGCTCGATGATATTGTCGAAAAAGTAAGCGATAAGAAAATGACCCCCGCAGAGAAAACGGAAATTAAACTTGGAATAGGTAAGATTCCGGAGATATTGCTTGATAACACTGACAGAAATCGCACCTCCCCTTTTGCTTTCACCGGTAACAGGTTCGAATTCAGGGCTGTGGGGTCTTCAGCAAGCTGTGCCCCGGCTATGATAGTGCTTAATGCTGCAGTGGCGGATACGCTCAGGACTTTTAAAAAAGAAACTGATGCACTAATTTCAGATGGGGTAAAAAAGGATGAAGCAATATTCCAGGTGCTGAAAAAATATATTGTCGAGTCTTCAAGAATAAGGTTTGAGGGTGACGGTTATTCTGCCGAGTGGGAAAGGGAGGCCCTTAAGAGAGGTCTTACAAATATCAAAAGTGTTCCGGAATCAATAAATAAATACCTTAACGGCCAGTCAAAAAGAGTATTACTTGAAGGTGGCATATTCACAGAAAGAGAGCTTGAAGGAAGAGTAGGGGTTGAATTTGAAAAATATACCAAGAAAGTCCAGATTGAAGCAAGAGTGCTCGGTGACCTGGCAATAAACCATATCGTTCCTACCGCCATAAAATATATGACCGAACTCCTGGATAATATAAAATCAATGGCCATGGTATTTAACGAGATTGAATATGAACGGCTATCAGGAGCCAGGAAGGGGGTAATAATAAGTATTTCGGACCATATATCAATGATAAAAAGACTGGTTAATGAAATGATTGAAGCAAGGAAAAAAGCCAATATAATTGAAGATACAAGTGAAAAGGCCTTTGCTTATGAAAAAAATGTTAAACCTTACCTTGAAAGAATAAGGTCTCATATAGACAAGCTTGAATTAACCGTTGATAATGAAATCTGGCCCCTGCCGAAGTACAGGGAATTGCTGTTCACAAGATAAAGAAATGGAATATTCCAGTCTTCTTTTGCATAATATTTGCTGCAATTAAACCGTTAATCTGTTGCTTAATGTTTTCGTTGTTCTGATTAAGGATGAAAAACATTAATTTTACGCAAATTATTACGGAGGGATTATGGTTAGGTCTTTAGTATTGCTGTTTATTATTCTTATTCCTTTGACTGCTTATCCTCAGAAGAGGAAGGCACAGAAAGCATATGATGCCTGGGATGCAGGTGAATATTATGAGGCAATTGATTACTTCAAGGATGCATATTCAAAAACAAGGGACAGGAATGAAAAATCAGAGTATGTCTTCATGGTTGCGGAATGTTACAGGCTATCGAACAATCCGAGAAGTGCTGAATTATGGTATAAGAAAATATCAGGCAGGGATAATGCAAGGCCCGAAGCAACATACTGGTATGCCCAGTGCTTGAAGATGAATGGTGATTATGAGGAAGCAATAGAGGCTTTCGAGGAATACAAGCAAATAGTGCCTTCGGATGCCAGGGCTGACCAGGGCATCCGGTCCTGCGAGCTGGCTATAGAATGGATGGAATCTCCCCTACCTTACGAGGTGGACGATATAAGAGACCTTAATTCACGCAGATCTGATTTTTGTCCTGCATACGCCAGGGATGACTATGGAATGATATACCTTACATCATCCAGGGAAGAGGCAACTGGCAAGAGGGAGCATGGCGCAACCGGTGAGAATTTTACTGACATTTTTGAAAGCAGACTTGATAAGAAAGGACGGTGGAGCACACCTGTTCCCGTTAATGATCTGAACACGGAGTTTGAAGACGGAGCAGTCAGTTTTACAACCGACTTCAGGGAAATTTATTATACCCTGTGTGAAATGGGTAAGCGTGAGAACAGGGGCTGTGTAATAATGACAGCCAAAAGAAATGGGAATGGATGGAGCCAGCCTCAAAGGCTTGATATCCTGCCTGATTCACTGGTAGCAGCACATCCTGCCATAGCACCGGACGGGCTTACATTATTTTTTGTATCACATTTATCCGACGGTTACGGTGGGAAGGACATATATTATGTAACAAGATCATCAGCCGGCGGTGAGTGGTCGAAGCCGAGGAATATGGGTCCCGATATAAACACTTTAGGTGATGAATTATTCCCCTATGTAAGGGAAGACGGCACTTTCTATTTCGCATCGGACGGTCACATAGGAATGGGCGGACTGGATATCTTCAAAGCTGAACCACAGCCCGACGGGCGGTGGCTGGTTGATAATATGAGATACCCGATCAATTCAAGTGCAGATGATTTCGGAATTACTTTCCAGGGTGAAGAAGAAATAGGTATGTTCAGCTCAACAAGAAAAGGACGCACCAATGATGAGATATATTATTTTGAATTGCCACCCTTGAGATTCAGCGTGAGGGGACTGGTTAAAGATGAAGAAACAGGTAAGCCAATACCCGAAGCCGTTGTACAGCTGATTGCAAGTGACGGAACGACGGTAAGAGATAATACGGGAGAAAGTGGCGAATTCCGATTTATGCTTAATGAAGATGTGGATTATATTTTCCTGGCGTCAAAGGATGGTTACCTTAACGGCAAGGAGAAAGAAACAACAAGGGGGCAGGATAAAAGTAAAGAGTTCTTGACCACAATACTGATGACATCCATTGATAAACCTATTGAACTTCCAAATATCCTTTATGATTTTAATAAGTGGGACTTAAGACCCGAATCAATGGTGTCACTCGATAAACTGGTTGAAACACTCAATGATAATCCAAATGTCACCATAGAACTTATGTCGCATACCGACTCCCGCGATACCGAAGAATATAATATGGAACTGTCACAAAAACGTGCCCAGTCAGTAGTGGATTATCTGATCAATAAGGGAATCGATCCTGAACGCTTATCGGCAAAAGGCTACGGTGAATCCAGCCCCAAGATAGTAGATGAGCAGCTGGCTTCAGAGTACAGCTTCCTGAAAGAAGGATATATCCTGAACGAACAGTTTATTAACAGTTTACCCAACGAAGAGCAGAAAGAAATTGCTCACCAGATTAACAGGCGAACCGAGTTCAGGGTACTTTCAACAGACTACGAAGCCGAGGAATGATTTGTCGGTTTATTTTCGTAAATTTGCACACTGTTAATTAAGCAGATGGGCACAAAATCAAGATATGACAGGAGAGGTGTTTCTGCATCCAAGGAAGACGTTCATGATGCCATCAGGGATATAGACAAAGGCTTGTTCCCGGGAGCATTTTGTAAGGTGCTGCCTGATATTTTGGGGGGTGACCCCGAGTACTGTAACCTGATGCATGCCGACGGTGCCGGTACAAAATCTTCACTGGCGTATATTTACTGGAAAGAAACGGGCGACCTGGGGGTATGGAAAGGGATAGCACAGGATGCTGCAATTATGAATATCGATGACCTGCTTTGTGTAGGGGTAACAGATAATATACTGCTTTCGTCAACAATAGGAAGAAACAAAAACCTGATACCCGGGGAAGTGATCAGGGCAATTATTTCAGGCACTGAAGAGGTTCTTGAAAACCTTCGTGACCAGGGGGTGGGGGTATATGTTGCAGGAGGGGAAACAGCCGATGTGGGTGATCTTGTAAGGACAATAATAGTTGATTCCACGGTAACGGCACGCCTGAAGAGATCAAAAATTATTACCAATGATAAGATCTCTGCAGGTGATGTTATAATCGGACTGTCTTCCAACGGTCAAACATCTTATGAAACAAGCTATAACAGCGGGATGGGATCGAATGGACTGACCTCTGCAAGGCATGATGTTTTCAGTAATTATCTTGCAGCAAAATACCCTGAAAGCTATGACCCGGGGATGGAGGAAGACCTGGTATATACCGGTAAGTATAGACTTACCGATGAGATTGAGGAACTGGGTATGGATGCGGGTAAGCTGGTTTTATCCCCAACGAGGACATATGCACCTGTGATAAAAAAAGTATTAGAGAAATTTCATTCCCATATACATGGCATGATACATTGCTCCGGGGGTGCACAGACCAAAGTGCTGAATTTTATTAATGATATACATGTCGTAAAAGACAACATGTTCCCTGTTCCTCCTTTATTCTCAATAATACGGGAAGCATCGGGCACATCATGGCAGGAAATGTACAGGGTATTTAATATGGGCCACAGGTTTGAAATTTACCTGCAACCTTCCCATGCAGAAAAAGTAATTGATATTATATCTTCATTTAATCTTGATGCAAAAATTATTGGCCATTGTGCACATGTAAAGGGAAAGAAGTTAACCATAATAAATGAAGAAGGGGAATTTACTTATTAAATCTGATTGTATATGGCAAGCAATATAATCCTTGAAAGGCTGGAGGGTGTAAAGGAACGGTTTGAAGAGGTTGGCAGGCTGATTACAGAGCCGGATATTATAGCAGACATGAAAAGGTATGTTAAACTGAATAAGGAATACAAAGACCTGGAGCCAATAGTTGAAGCATATAATAAATATAAGAATGTTATTTCAAATATAGATTCTGCAAGGAAAATTCTGGCTGAAGAAAAGGATGCCGAATTACGGGAGATGGCCAAGGCCGAACTTGAAGAACTGAATGACAGGTTACCGGCCATGGAGGAAGAAATAAAAATGCTGCTCATCCCTACGGATCCGGAAGACGAAAAAAATGCCATTATAGAGATACGTGCAGGAACAGGGGGTGATGAAGCAAGTATTTTTGCCGGTGACCTGTTCAGGATGTATTCAAAATACTGTGATGAAAGAAACTGGAAGATCGCGGTCAATACTTTTACTGAAGGCACAGTTGGCGGCTATAAGGAAATAGTATTCACTGTAACAGGTAACGGTGTTTATGGTGTGATGAAATACGAATCGGGTGTTCACCGTGTTCAGAGGGTTCCACAGACCGAAACACAGGGAAGAGTACATACATCGGCAGCAACAGTTGCTGTGCTTCCTGAAGCGGATGAATTTGATGTTGAAGTGAAACAGGATGATATAAAAAAAGACACTTATTGTTCGTCAGGACCCGGCGGACAGTCAGTGAATACTACATATTCGGCCATCAGGTTAACGCATATACCGACAGGGATAGTGGTTACCTGTCAGGACGAAAAGTCTCAGCTTAAAAACCTCGAAAGGGCTATGAAGGAACTCAGAACACGGCTGTATAACCTGGAATACCAGAAATACCTGGATGATATTTCATCCAAAAGAAAAACAATGGTATCAACAGGTGACCGCTCTGCAAAGATAAGAACATATAACTATCCCCAGGGAAGGGTCACTGATCACAGGATCAACCTGACCATGTATAACCTTGAATCTGTTCTGAACGGGAATATCCAGGAAATTATAGATAAACTTCAAATGGCTGAGAATGCAGAGCGATTAAAAGAAAGCAACCTGTAAAATACCTTTTACTATGAGCAGAAACGAACTGTTTGGTAATATACTCAAGAAAAAATCTTTCCTCTGTGTAGGGCTTGATTCTGATATTAATAAGATACCTTCTTTCCTTCATGAGACTGACGATCCTGTTTTTGAATTCAACAGGGCTATCATTGATGCAACAGCTGATTTTGCCGTAGCCTTTAAACCAAATATTGCTTTTTATGAATCAAGGGATGCCCCGGGTTGGATAACACTCAAAAAAACTGTGGATTATCTGAAAGAAAACTATCCTGATATATTCACTATTGCTGATGCAAAAAGAGGGGATATAGGCAATACATCAAAATTGTATGCCAGGGCTTTCTTCGAAAATATGGATTTTGATGCAGTCACGGTTGCTCCTTACATGGGGGAAGACTCAGTTACACCTTTCCTGGAATACCCCGGCAAGTGGGTTATCCTTCTAGCCTTAACTTCAAACAAGGGTGCTGATGATTTCCAGTATCATCCAGGAGATGAGAACAGCCTTTATAAACTTGTCCTTAAAAAATCACAATCGTGGGCCGACAAGGAAAATATGATGTATGTGCTTGGGGCAACAAGGGCTGAAATGCTTAAAGAGGTTAGAGAGATAGTCCCCCACCATTTCCTGCTGATCCCGGGTATAGGTGCACAGGGTGGAAGTCTGGACGAGGTGGTGGATCATGGTATGAACAGCAGCTGTGGTTTGCTCGTCAATTCATCCAGGGGAATAATATATGCTGATAATACTGAGAAATATGCCAGTGTTGCCAAAACAAAAGCCTGTGAATTGCAAAAACAAATGGAAGCACATCTTAATATTAGGAGCTTATTATAAATCTTTTGTTAAATTAGTATATTATAGCTCCGAATTTCCTATCTTTATGTAATCGCTGCATAATATGAATCATGAAAGAAGAATTCCTCCATTTTGTATGGAAAAATGGCTTATTCGGCTCAAAAGAGCTTGAAACAAGCTCCGGGAAGAAGTTCGAAATCATAGATCCCGGTACATATAACAGGGATGCCGGTCCTGATTTTTTTAATTCAAGGATCAGGATTGGAAATACCGAATGGGCAGGGAATGTTGAAATACATTTCAATGCTTCCGACTGGTACAGGCATAAGCATCACCTTGACCATAGCTATGACAATGTAATACTACATGTGGTTGTGAATAACGACACCTTTGTAAAAACAGCATCAGGTATGGAACCTGAGACTTTTGTTATAAGCTGGCAAAACGAAGTAGAAGGGAGGTACAATAATTATTTGAATAATCCACAGCTTATAGCATGCAGCAGCGATATAGGAAATATCCCGGCCTTCAGCATCAGACACTGGATCAGCCGTATGGCTATTGAACGACTTGAGATTAAGATCAGTAAGTTTAAGGACGCACTGAGGTCTACTAATAACGATTGGGATGAAACACTTTACAGGTTATTGTCAAGGTATTTCGGACTGAAGGTGAATTCAGAACCTTTTCATCTTCTTGCCTGTCGTATGCCACTGAAAATAATAAGGAAGCATGCCGATAACAGGTTACAGGTTGAAGCTCTTTTTTATGGCCAGGCGGGGATGCTTGAACCGGGGGCTTTTGAAAATGAGATCTACGATGAATACTATTCATCACTGCTGTGTGAATACAGGATTCTCAGGCAGAAATACAGTTTAACACCTATTGACCCCTGGATGTGGAAATATCACAGGCTAAGACCTGTCAATTTTCCGACAATCAGGATATCACAGTTGGCCGGCCTCCTGTGTAAAAGCAGATCATTGTTCGGTATGGTTAAAGACAGCGAAACAATCGGCGACCTTGCTGGAATCTTTCATTGCGAGGCATCGGGATACTGGAACAACCATTATGTTTTCGGAAGTTATAAAAAGGGAAAGGTAAAACGAACAGGGGACACCATGATAAACCTCCTGTTAATAAATACAATAATTCCTTTATTGTTCCTTTACGGTAAAGAGACCGGGAATGTTGATTATTGTGCAAGGGCTACAGACCTGCTTGATAATATTGAACCGGAAGATAACAGGATAACCAGGGAATGGTCCCGCCTGGAAATTATGGCCTCTTCTGCCCTCGAATCCCAGGGGCTGATACACCTGCGGGAGGTATATTGTAAAAATAGGAGATGCCTGGATTGCCAATTTGGAAGTAAATTAATAAGTTTGGGTAGAAATATTGGCTCAGATGAAAAATATTTCCTCGAGGAGCCGGTAAAACCAACTGATTAATACATAATGCATCTTCCTTTATTACAGGATATACTTGTCATACTAGGGTTTTCAGTTGTGATAGTTTTTCTTTTACAAAGGATTAAACTGCCCTCAATACTTGGTTTCCTGATTACTGGAATAATTATTGGGCCTTATGGTTTGAGCCTGGTAAACGTTGTTGAACAGGTAGAAGTAATCTCTGAGATAGGTGTGATATTACTCCTGTTTGTCATCGGTATGGAACTTTCCTTAAAACAGCTTTTGTCAATTAAAAAGACAGTTTTTATCGGAGGTGCACTGCAGGTGGGCTTAACGGTATTGGTCTCCGCATCAGTTTATTACCTGATAGGAGCTTCTGTTAATGAAGCCGTTTTTATCGGTTTCCTTTTTTCTCTTTCCAGTACGGCAATAGTCTTGAAATTATTACAGGAAAGGAATGAAATATCTTCTCCACATGGCCGCAATGCACTTGGTATTTTAATATTCCAGGATATAATCGTTGTACCAATGATGTTGGTAACACCAATTATTGCAGGGCAGTCATCCAATATAACTATGAGCGTGGTACTATTGCTTGTGAAAACAATCATAGTAATAGGCATTACAATAATAAGCGCCCGATACATTGTCCCCAGGTTAATGTATGCCATAGTAAAAACCAGGAGCAAGGAATTATTCCTGATAGCTACCATGGCCATATGTTTTGCGATTGCATTTTTGACATCTTTAGCCGGTCTTTCATTGGCCCTGGGTGCTTTCCTGGCAGGTCTTATAATTTCTGAATCAGAATACAGTCATCAGGCTACCAGTATAATTTTACCTTTCAGGGAACTGTTTGCAAGTTTCTTCTTTATTTCAATCGGGATGCTGCTTGATCTGAATTTTTTTGTCAGCAATATCCTCGTAATTATGGCTATTCTTATTGTTGTATTTTTCCTTAAATCAATAATTACATCCCTGGCGGTAGCCGTTTTAAAATATCCTCCACGCACCGTTTTGCTTACCGGTTTATCACTCTTCCAGATCGGAGAATTCGCCTTTATCCTATCAAAAGAGGGTATCAATTTCAACATACTCACTGAAGAAACGAACCAGTATTTTCTGGCGGTTTCCATTCTTTCTATGATGCTCACCCCTTTTGTGATAATATATGCCGATCATATTACAAACTTTCTTTTAAAATCAAAGCCTGGTTATGAATTGAACAGGCAGGTTTTAAATGAAAATAAGACCCGGGGTAATAACGGCTACAAGCTTGCCAATCACCTCATAATTATCGGCTATGGGATCAATGGCTCCAATCTGGTCAGAGCAGCAATGTACAGCAATATACCTTATCTTGTGATTGAACTTAATGCAAAAACCGTCAAAAACGAAAGACAAAAAGGAATCCCAATATTCTTTGGAGATGCCACAAATTTCCATATCCTGGAAGCAGCTAACGTGGTAAAAGCAAGGGCAGTGGTTATTGCCATCTCAGATCCAACAGCAACAAAAATTATTACAAGTAATGTCCGGATGATTTCACAATCTGTTTATTTACTTGTACGTACACGGTATGTTCGCGATATAGATGAGTTAATTGCTTTGGGTGCTGATGATGTGATACCAGAAGAATTCGAAACATCAGTTGAAATCTTTTCAAGGATCTTGCATAATTTCCTGGTACCTGTAGATGATATAGATCAATTTATCGAATCAATAAGATCTGATAATTACCATCTCTTCAAGGCAAAAAAGAAACTTCCGGTTACAATGAAATCAACCAGGATACCCGACTTTAAAGTAACCTGCGTTACCATAAATAAAGACAGTGGAAAGATAGTGGGTAAATCTATAAAAGACTCGAATATCAGGGTGGAATTCGGTATAAATATACTGGCTATCTCGAGAAAGGATAAAATGATTTATGATATTGACTCTGATGAAATTTTACTTCAGGGCGACCTCGTCTTTATTCACGGCAAACCACAAAATGTGGACAAATTCCATGAGGCAGTCGGCTAGTTAAAGCCAAATTATCATTCTTTTGACGAATGTTAGAAAATATTTGATAAATAGTCGAAAAAAGCACCTTCCTCTACGCAACCCCCGGCACGATTTATGCGTCTTTAATATGAGAGTGGTTAAATTACTATTTCCCGGTATTTTACTACAAACAAATTTGGAACTTGCCTGTACAAATTTATGTATGTTTAACAATTTTCTTTTTTAAGGGTATGTTTGATTTTATTGATAAAAAAGTTTTATCTTTGCGTTCCAAATTCAGACAGGTAATTCTGAGAACTAATAATATTTATTTGGCAGATATGTACTTAACAACAGATAAAAAGCAGGAATTCTTCAAAAAATTTGGCGAATCCGAGATGGATACCGGAAGTGCTGAGGGGCAGATTGCATTATTTTCATACCGTATAACTCACCTTACAGAACACCTTAAGAAAAACAAGAAAGATTATCATACGCAGAGAGCTCTTGTTAAGCTTGTAGGTAAACGCCGGAGGTTACTGGATTACCTGAAAGGAAAAGATATCGACCGATATCGTGAAATTATTAAAGCTTTGAAGCTGCGTAAATAAGGGTAAGACCAAAAAGGCAATTCCAAATTGCCTTTTTTTATTTTATTTACGTAATTTCGTCCCCTAATATAAGGATAAGAAAATGTATAAATTAATTGAAAAAACTATTGACCTCGGTGATGGCAGGTCAATAACATTTGAGACTGGCAAGATGGCCAGGCAGGCCGATGGTGCCGTTTTACTCAAAAGCGGGAATACCATGTTGCTGGCTACCGTCGTTTCTTCGAAAGAAGCTAAGGAAGATGTTGATTTTTTACCACTGTCAGTTGATTATAAGGAAAAATATGCTTCCCTCGGAAGATTTCCCGGGGGCTTTATGAAGCGTGAAGCGAGACCTTCAGATTACGAAGTACTTATTGCCAGGCTTGTAGACCGTGCCTTGCGACCCCTGTTCCCTGAAGATTATCACGCCGAGACTTTTGTTACTATAAACCTGGTATCGGCTGATGAGGAAGTAATGCCCGATGCGCTGGCCGGGCTGGCTGCTTCGGCTGCCCTGGCGGTATCTGACATACCTTTTGCCGGGCCCATATCTGAAGTAAGAATAGCCCGTGTCGAGGACAAGTTCTATATCAATCCCACGATAAGCCAGCTTAAAAATGTTGACCTGGATATTATCGTTGGCGCAACATATGATAATGTGCTAATGGTTGAAGGAGAGATGAAAGAAATACCTGAAAGCGTGATGCTGGAAGCTATTAAATTTGCTCATGAGGAAATTAAGAAACATTGCAAGGCGCAAATGGAACTGGCCGAGATGGTGGGTTCCACAAAAAAGCGTGAATATTTGCATGAAGAGAATGATGAAGAGCTGAAAAAGAAAATCTGGGATGAGACATACAAGAAGTTATATAAAGTTGTTTCAAAGAAGATAAGTGATAAGCATGAAAGGTCTGAAGAAATAGAGAAGGTGAAGGAGGAGTTCATGTCACAGTATACCGAAGAGGATGAGGTGAATGAGTCGCTGGTGGACAAATATTTCCATGACGTACATAAAGAAGCGGCAAGGAGGCACGTCCTCGATAAAAATGTAAGGTTGGATGGTAGGAAGTTAGATGAAATAAGGCCTATATGGTGTGAAATTGATTCCCTGCCAGCCGCTCACGGTTCGTCTATTTTCACAAGGGGAGAAACGCAGTCGCTTACTACAGTAACCCTGGGAACCAAGCTTGATGAAAAAACTATTGATGAAGTTCTTTTCCAGGGTACTGAGAAATTTGTTCTGCATTATAATTTTCCTCCTTTCTCGACAGGTGATGCGCGACCGCCAAGAGGAACCAGCCGGCGCGAAGTTGGTCATGGCAAACTGGCTCACAGGGCCTTGAAGAATATGATGCCGGATGAAGATGAAAATCCTTACGCAATACGAATAGTATCGGATATTCTCGAATCAAACGGATCATCATCAATGGCTACAATATGTGCAGGCACACTGGCACTGATGGATGCAGGTATACAAATTAGCAAGCCCGTCTCAGGTATAGCCATGGGTCTTATTACTGACAAAGAAAGTGATAAATATGCTATTCTTTCGGATATCCTAGGTGATGAAGACCACCTTGGGGATATGGATTTTAAGGTTGCTGGTACCAGGGACGGTATAACTGCGACCCAGATGGATATAAAAGTTGAAGGCTTGTCTTATGATATACTTGCTGAAGCACTTGAACAGGCACGTAAAGGGAGGCTGTATATACTGGACAGGATGCAGGAAACAATAGAAGAACCCAGGCCTGATCTTAAGCCGCATGCTCCGAGGATAGAAAAAATAATTGTTCCTAAAGACATGATAGGTTCTATAATAGGACCCGGAGGGAAAGTGATTCAGGAAATACAGAGGGAGACTGAAACAACGATTGTGGTGGAAGAAGTTAATGGTATGGGTGTAGTCGATGTCTTTGGAGAAAACCTGGAAGGTATCACCGAAGCACTTAAGCGCATAAATAAGATTATTGAGGTACCAGAAATAGGTAAGGTATATAAGGGCAAGATCGTATCTATTGTCAGTTTCGGGGCATTTGTTGAAATATTACCAGGGAAAGAAGGACTACTCCATATTTCTGAGATAGAGTGGCATAAGATAAACAGCCTTGAAGATGTGCTCAAAGAAGGCGATGAAGTGGAAGTCAAATTATTGGATATTGATCTTAAAACCGGGAAATTAAAGTTATCACGTAAAGCTTTATTGCCCAGGCCACCCCGGGAACAGGGAGATGACAGGAAGGAAGGCGGGGGACGCAAGCATGATGGAGGCGACAGACACCATAGCCACAGACCACGGGGAGACCGGAGAAAGAATTACCGGAAATAATATCTAAACGTGGAAAGCAGGTACAGGTATATAGTTATAGAAGGTAATATAGGTGCAGGCAAGACAAGCCTTGCTAAAAAGATAGCCGATACTTATGATGCCCGCCTGATACTGGAGAAATTTTCTGACAACCCTTTTCTTCCGAAATTTTATAAAGAGCCTGAAAGATATGCATTCCCCCTGGAACTTTCATTCCTGGCTGAAAGGTACAGACAGCTGAAGAATGAAATAGGACATTTTGATATCTTCAGTTCCTTCACTGTAGCCGATTTTTATTTTATGAAATCAATTGTATTTGCTTCGGCCACTCTTAAGGAGGACGAATTTAACCTATTCAGACAATTATTTAATATAATATACCAGTCGTTGCCCAAACCCGACCTGTATATATACCTGCATGTTGATATGCCCGGATTGATTAATAATATTGCTAAGAGGGGCAGAGGCTACGAGTCGACAATAGATGAAAAATATTTGTTGAAAATACAAAATAGTTACTTTAACTGGTTCAGGCAGAATCCAGAGCACACCTATCTTATCCTTGATATCAACAACATAAACTTTGTAAATAATGAGGAAGACTACTTTAAAATATTAAATGCAATTTTCAAAGAAAAACACAGCAAAGGTCTTAACCGTGTTATTTTGAAGTAATTTTACACCTTCCATGATACATATTCTGTTTTTTTTTTATTAAATTTGCATTATTGTCGTTATGACTTGATCAACAATTAAATAATTAATATTTGTTACCATGAAAAAAATCAGAAGCTATTTTATTCTTGTTATTGCTGCTGCACTTATATCAGGCTGTAGTGGTTTAAATAAGATGAAACAGAATGCCGACCAGATCAGGTATGAAGTAATTCCTGAGGTACTGGAAGCTCATGCTGGAACCGTAGAGCTAACAGTTAATGGCACTTTCCCCGAAAAATATTTTGATAAAAACACAATCCTGGAAGCAACCCCGGTGCTTGTTTACAGCGGAGGAGAAACCCAGTTTGAAAAAGTTACCCTGCAGGGGGAAAATGTCCAGGCAAATAATGAAGTCATATCGAACTCGGGTGATAGTTTTACCTATAATAACTCAGTTCCTTATGATGAAGCTATGCATAGGTCGGAACTTATGCTTAGAGTTACAGCTACCAGAAAAGGCAAATCAGTGGATTTTGAACCTGTCAAACTGGCTGATGGCATAATCGCTACATCAACCCTTGTTGCCAGTAAACCCATGACATTAACAATGGCCGACAACTTCACGAGGATTATCCCCCAGGATAAAATGGCTGATATTCATTATGTGATAAATAGAGCCAATATCAGAAACACAGAACTTAAATCTGAAGACATAGAAGCACTCGAAGAATACCTGGAGCTTGTTAAGGGCTCAAAAGACATGGAATTCATTGATATGCTTGTAAGTGCTTATGCATCACCTGATGGCCCGATAGATTTTAATGATGAACTTTCAGAGAAAAGGCTTGAATCTGCCAGCAAGTATATAACACGTGAATTTGAAAAAGATGAAATCAGTGGTGTTGAAAAAGAGGGATTCGTTAAAAAAGAGGCAACAGCTGAAGACTGGGAAGGTTTCAAAGAAAAAGTGCAGAATTCAAACATTGAGGATAAGGAACTTATTATACGCGTTCTCTCAATGTACTCCGACCCTGTTGTGCGTGAACAGGAAATAAGGAATATGTCGGCTGCTTTTGAAGTCCTTAAAGATCAAATTCTCCCCGAATTAAGAAGGTCAAAACTTATTGTTAATGTTAATAAGATAGGCCGTTCCGACGAGGAAATACTCGAACAAATCAACTCTGATCCTTCCGTACTCAATGTCGAGGAAATGTTGTATGCCGCAACATTGACAGACGATCTTGAAGAACAGCTCAAGTATTACCAGATTGCTGCCAAGCAGGAACCCAAGTGCATAAGAGCACATAATAACATTGCTGCTGTCTCACTTGAACTTGGGAATGTGGAAGAGGCTAAAGCTGCTTTGGAAAAAGCAAAAGCCATTAAGAATAACGACACGGTTAAAAATAACCTCGGCTTCGTAGCATTAATGCAAGGAAATATTGAAGAAGCTGAAGAATATTTCACCTCGATGACTACCTCAACCGATGAGTCTGAATATGGTCTCGGTACCATTGCCATCATCAATGGGGAATATGATAAAGCTGTTAATTACTTTGACAACGAACCGTCATTTAATAATGCACTTGCACATGTGCTTAAAGGAGATCTGAGCAAAGCCAAGAATATGCTTGACAATATGGAAATGTGCGAAGATGGTTCTACCTCATATCTCAAGGCAATTATCGGTGCCAGGATGGACAATAAAGAGTATATGCTCGACGGACTGCGTGAAGCTATTGAGTATAATGCTGACTGGAAAGAATATGCTAGCGAGGATGTTGAATTTGCAGATTTCTTTAATGACACTGCTTTCACTTCACTCGTGGAGTAAATAAATACTTAAATAATAATTACGTGTGGTGCCCCGGTTTCCGGGGCACTTTTTTTTGGAATATTGGATAATGGTATAACAATATAAACCTAAAAATAGAACATCATTCCATCATTCCATCATTCCATCATTCCATCATTCCATCATTCCATCATTCCATCATTCCATTCTTATAATTATCTACAGATGTGTGGTTTCTCAGGATGACAGATAATAAATTTTATTGAACAGGTCCCAGAGCACTATTCCAACAGACACTGACACATTGAATGAGTGTTTGGTCCCGTACTGGGGTATCTCAAGGCACAAATCAGATTTGTCTAATATATCCTGCTGTACACCTTTTACTTCATGACCGAAGACCAGGGCATAACGCCTGCCTTCTTCGGGCGAAAAATCCTGGAGGGGAGTGGATCCTTCAGCCTGCTCAAGTGATATTATCTTATAAGTAGACGCCTGCAATTCCTTGATGGCATCAAGAGTATTTTTAAAATATTTCCACTTTACTGATTCAGTGGCACCAAGTGCTGTCTTATGAATATCCCTGTGCGGAGGTGTGGCCGTAATACCGCATAAATAAACAGCTTCGGCTTTCAGGCAATCAGCAGTTCTGAAAACAGAGCCTATATTGTTAAGGCTCCTGATATTATCAAGTACGATGATAAAGGGACTTTTATCGGATTTTATGAATTCTTCTATTGTTTTTCTGTTTAATTCAGACATTTTCAGCTTGCGCATAACATCCCTATTTTTTACTAAAATAGAGAAAAAAAATGTAATTTGTCAGCGCTTTCAAGAACGCTGAATTTCAAATGGTAAAACACTTGATATGAATATACATGAGTACCAGGGTATATCAATCCTGAAAAAAAATAACGTTCGTATAGCTGAAGGATTTGTTGCAGAAACATCTGAAGAGGCTGTTAAGGCAGCGGATAAACTGCAGTCCGAATTCGGGTCTGATAAATTTGTGGTAAAGGCCCAGATACATGCAGGAGGAAGAGGTAAGGGAGGAGGAGTAAAAATTGCTAAATCGATAGATGAAGTTGCAGGCATAGCTAATGATATATTAGGCATGCGACTTGTTACAAAACAAACAGGTTCGGAAGGTAAGGAGGTAAAAAAAGTGTTGATTTCCCAGAACGTTTATTATCCGGGAAAAAGTGAAGCCAAAGAGTACTATATGGGTATATTACTTGATCGTGATAAGGGGAGGCATGTGCTTATGTATTCCCCGGAAGGAGGAGTGGATATCGAGACCGTGGCAGAAAAAACTCCCCAGTATATCTTCAGGGAATATATTGACCCATGTCTTGGATTGCAAGCATACCAGATGAGGAGGATTGCTTTTAACCTCGGTCTTGAAGGCGACGCATTTAAAGATATGCTCAGCTTTGTTAAAGGCTTGTATGATTCATTTATTAATAGTGACGCACAATTACTGGAGATTAACCCGGTGTTGAAAACAAGTGACAATAAGATACTTGCTGTCGATTGTAAATTCAGTATTGATGACAGCGCTCTTTTCAGGCATAAGGATATTATGGAAATGAGGGACCTCTCAGAAGAGGATCCTGCGGAGGTTGAGGCTGGCAGATATAAGTTGAACTTTGTTAAACTGGACGGTAATGTTGGGTGTATGGTTAACGGTGCAGGCCTGGCTATGGCAACTATGGATCTTATCAAACTCTCCGGTGGCAGTCCGGCAAACTTCCTTGATGTAGGAGGAACAGCAAGTGCCGAAACAGTTGAAGCGGGATTCAGGATCATACTCAAAGATCCCAATGTAAAAGCCATACTTATCAATATATTTGGAGGTATTGTAAGATGCGACAGGGTGGCCAACGGTGTGGTTGATGCATGTAAATCATTTGGATCACTGCCCGTACCACTTATAGTGAGGTTACAGGGCACAAACGCAGAAGAAGCAAAGGAATTAATAGATAATTCGGGATTTAAAGTATTCTCTGCCATATCATTTGAGGATGCAGCAAAAAGAATCAAAGAAGTAATATCATAGGCAAATCTGTGTACTCTTGTATTTTCTCATCCCCTGATGCTATATTTGGTTATATTACCGGGGAATATGTTAACAATAATTGAGAATTTTGGTTGTTCCTATCCGGATTAATTGATAATTTTACATTGCATTTATGTATAATTAGTTGATAATTTAAAAGTTTGACAATTAAGGTAAAATAAGGTTTTAAGTAAACGATACCTGTCTGATTTTTTTTCTTTGATGTGATTGATTGAGAGTAATTGTTAATCAATTATGCAAAGAAGGCTTTAACATGAACGACGATGTTTCAGCATGAATTTATTTTTATAACTTATCTGTTTAGTATACTGGGGTTTACATTGCCGGCTGCCGTGTCATCATACCCTGTTTCCCCTTTGCTTGAGAACCTTGAATCATTACCGTCTGATGTACTTCAAATATTACTCACTGTAATAAGTGCCTTCATTGTACTGCTTACACTTATAATAATCTTCCTTAGAAAAAGGAGGAAGATGAACATCGAATTGAAGTTGAAAACGGAGGAGATCGAACAGGCCAACCGTGATCTTGAGAAACTCAATAAAGAACTTCTTGACCAAAAAGATAAAATAGCCAGGGACCTTGCTGTTTCGGAAAGGCTATACAGTATAATGCTGGCTTCAGCCGATGATGGTATTATTTTTTATAATACTGATTGGTCAGTAAAATTTGCCAATCCGGCTATTTATTCAATTATTGGTTTGGAGCAAAAGGATAATGTGCTTTTCGATATTCTCAATGATCAAGAACTTCTGCATCCTGACAATTCTGATTTTCACTTGGAAAGATCAAGGGCAATGGCCGAAAAAGGTTTCCATGAATCGGAGATAAAAGTTAAACATAGGAATGGTAAATATGTTGTATTATCAACCAAGATGGTGGAAGTTAAGGATGAATCAGGCTCACCAGTTGGAATTTTATCCATCTCGCGTGATATTACATCCCTCAAGGACACACAGAACCAGTTGATTGTAGCGAAAGAAAAAGCGGAAGAAGGCAACAGGTTGAAATCTACTTTTCTTGCCAATATATCACATGAAATAAGGACACCCCTAAACAGTATTGTTGGTTTTGCTAATCTCCTGAATGATGCCCATGCTGATCCTGATCTGAGAGAGGAGTATGTAAATTTCCTGAATCAAAATACAGAAAAACTCCTTCAGGTAATAACAGACATAATAGACCTCAGCAAGCTGGAGAATAACGAAATTGATATATCTTATAACCCGGTAAGAATAAATTTAATACTTGAATATATTGAGGAGTATACAAAGAAACTCATCGAACGCAGCGGTAAAGAAATAGAGTTTTCAATTGAAAAGGGCCTCCCCGATGACAGGGATATTGTTTATTCTGACGACCTCTGGCTGAAGCGTGTTTTCAGGCATCTCCTTGATAATGCTGTTAAGTTTACCCGGGCCGGAAGCATAGAACTGAAATCAGTCCTGGCCGGTTCTTCCGTAATGTTTACCATCCGGGATACAGGCATTGGTATCAGCAGGGAAAATCTTAAAGCTATTTTTGAACAGTTCAGGCAGGAAGAGAATGGACATCACCGTTCCTTTGAGGGACTTGGTGTGGGTTTGACAATGGCCCGAAAGGTAATTGAAAATATGGATGGCTATTTGTGGGTTGAGTCCGAAAAAGGTAAGGGATCAGAATTCTTCTTTACAATACCTTACAGGCCGGTCGATGCTTCTGCTTTTGTGGAGGCCGAGAAAAAAGCAGACCAGCTTGTCATAACTCAGGACTGGTCAGGTAAATCAATACTTGTAGCTGATGATAATATAGATATTTTGAAGTTCCTTAACAGGGTTTTAGCAAATACGGGAATTAATGTAATACATGCCGGTTCAGAGCACGACATATTAGATATAATAAAAGGTAAAGAGTCTATTGACCTGGTCTTATTGAATATGCAGATGCCTAAAGTGAACGGCTTTGAAGCACTGATGCAGATCAGAAAGATAGAAAGCAAGTTACCTATTGTGGCTCAAACATCTTTTACTATTGACCAGGAAGAAGAGGACCTTCTTAATGCAGGTTGCAGTGCATGCCTGAGAAAGCCCGTAAGGCAGGACCAGCTTTTATCAGTAATATCAGGTTTCCTGGACAGGAACGGATAGTTTTGCTGCCGGCACAGAATAACATAAGCCTTTTGATTATACTGTCCTATTATTTATGATTATTTTTAAAATGTTAACAGACCCATGCTATGCCGGAGTATAAGTATGCTGATATTATTCTGCCCCTCTCTGTAGGTGACCTGTTTACTTACAGGATACCTCCCGGCATAAATAAGGATATAAAAAGAGGGACAGGTGTCATTGTGCCTTTCGGAAAGAAGAATAGCTATATCGGTGTAGTCTCCAGGCTACATAATGTAAGACCCGGGGTTTCCAATTTAAAAGAAATAAGCGATGTGGCCGATACAGGATTATTTATATCCGAACAGCAACTGGACCTCTGGCAATGGGTGAGCGAATATTACTACTGTAACATCGGCGAAGTTATGAATGCAGCCCTTCCCGCTGCATTGTTGTCTGCAGACGAAAAAAAGAAATTCAAAAGAAAAACGGAAACAAGAATTGCTCTTTCACGCCTTTATAGCGAGGACGAATTATCTGATTTGCTTGACGGGCTGCAAAAGACCCCTGCCAGATACAGGCTAATGACCAGTTTTCTTGATATGACTTTATATAAGCCGGAAGGAAATGTATCAAGTGTACCGAAGAGTGAATTGCTAAAAAAATCAAATATTTCTTATTCAGTATTGAATAAAATGATTGAAGCAGGAATACTGAAAGAGCTTGTTGAAGAGAAATCAAGATTTGAAAAAGGCACATCAGTAAGAGTAGGGCTTAAGCAACTTAGTGATATCCAGCTAAATGCTCATGATATTATATGTTCCGCATTTAAGAAAAAAACCACTGTCCTGCTTCATGGTGTTACTTCCAGCGGTAAAACGGAAATATATATTCACCTCATAGAGCAGGCTATCAAGAAGGGAGAGAAAGTATTATACCTTCTTCCGGAAATAGCTCTTACTGCACAGATTATAAACAGGTTAAGATTTTATTTCGGGGACCTGGTCGGTATTTATCATTCAGGATTAAGTGATAATGAAAAGGCAGAAGTGTATAAAAGAATAAGTGGCGACCCGGGACTGGGAGAGTATAAAATATTGCTTGGAGTGAGGTCGTCAATATTTCTTCCAATTACTAATCTCGGCCTGATAATTATTGACGAGGAGCATGACAGTTCATATAAGCAGTTTGACCCTGCTCCGCGTTATAATGCGAGAGATACGGCCATTATGAGGGCTCATCTTGGTGGTGCCCGCGTATTGTTGGGCTCTGCAACCCCTTCAGTTGAGTCAATGTATAATGCAAGAACAGGTAAATACGGATATGCTCAGTTAGAACGCAGATTCGGTGATATTAAAATGCCTGAGATAATATTGACTGATTCTAAAGAAGCTTACCGTAAAAAAACAATGATATCCCATTTCACCCCCGGCCTGGTATCCACCATTGGTGAGGCACTGGCTAACGGGGAACAGGTAGTTCTGCTGCGTAATCGCAGGGGTTTTGCTCATTTTATTATTTGTGCCGATTGTGGATGGACACCCATATGCCCGAACTGCTCGGTAAATTACACCTACCATAAGAAACCCGGCAGGTTATATTGTCATTATTGCGGATCTTCAGCTCCATTGCCTTCAAAATGCCCGAGCTGCTCATCAACCAATATTAAAATGAAAGGCTTTGGTACTGAAAAAGTAGAAGATGAAATATCGATATTATTCCCTGATGCAAATATTAACAGGATGGATTATGACAGCACCAGGAGAAAAGGATCGGTTGAAGAACTTATAAAAAACCTTGAGGAAGGCAATACGGATATATTGATAGGTACCCAGATGATTTCCAAGGGCCTGGATATTGAGAATCTCACAGTAGTTGGTATAATTAATATCGACGGAATGCTTTTTTTTCCTGATTTCAGGGCACATGAAAGATGTTTTCAGCTGGCTGCACAGGTAAGCGGACGCGCTGGCCGAAGGAAAACACGGGGGAAAGTAATAATACAGACCGCTGATCCCGATCATCCCGTTATGAAGCAAATCCTTAATAATGATTATGAAAGGATGTATCAAAGCCAGATAGACGAGAGAAAGGAGTTTTACTATCCTCCATTCTCCCGGCTTATAAGGATTTACCTCAAGCACCGGAAGAAAGTCATGGTTGAAGAAGCGGCTAATATAATGACGGCAAACCTGAAAAAATACCCGGCAGCAAAAGTGCTTGGACCAGAATTCCCGCCCCATTCAAGGATACAGGATCTTTATATCAAATCAATACTACTTAAGGTGGATAAAAGTAAGTCCTACTTGTTTGTCGGTGAATTAATAAAAAGAAATGCATCAGCCTTGCGTCAGGTAAAAGAATTCTCATCACTGAGGATTTACAGCGATGTTGATCCTCAATAGCAAATCGTAAAATAATGGTAATTTTACCGGAATATAATTACATAACCTATAAGTACTGATGAAAATAGAAGTGTCTAATGGTGAGATAATTGATAAGCTGACTATTATTGAGATAAAACTTGGCAGAATAAGAGATAAGGTAAAATTGGAAAACCTCAGGAAGGAATTGGAAGTTCTTGAAAAGGCTGCTGAAAAAATAATAAGCAGAAAGGATCCCCTGTATAGCGAATTATACAGCATTAACCTGAGGCTCTGGTATATTGAGGACAGGATCAGGAAGTTTGAGAAAGAAAAAAATTTTGGGGAAGAATTTATTGAAACTGCCAGGGCAGTATATTTAACAAACGACCGAAGGGCAGAATTGAAACGGATAATTAATGAGCAAACAGGTTCAAATCTTAAAGAAGAAAAATCATACGAGGATTATCACTGATTGATGGCAGACGATACATATATACTGGTTGTAAGGTTTTCAGCAATGGGTGACGTAGCACTTACTGCACCTGTGGCAGGCGCAGCTGAAACCGGTACCGGTAAAATACTTTTTCTGACACGTTCGGCTTTCGCGGATTTCTTTATTAATATGGATGGGGTAGAAGTGTTTAAAGCTGACCTCGGAGGAAGGCATAAGGGGCTTACAGGTATTATCAGGCTTTTCAGTGATATCAATCGTGCATACAGGATTAAGTGTGTAATTGATTTGCATAGTGTGCTGAGGAGCTGGATTATTGGCTTACTATACCGTTTGAAAGGTATAAAAGTATACAGTATTGATAAGGGTAGACGAGACAAGAAGAACTTTATTAAATACAAGAAAGAAATAAACCTTCCTCACACTACGGATCGATACAGGAATGTTTTCAGGAAGGCAGGATTTAATATTCGATCAGCCAGGATACCTTCTTTTAATATATCTAATAAAGCAAAGGAAGAGGCTGCGGAAATAATCAGGCATAATGTTCCTGCAGGTTATACTATAGTAGGCATTTCACCTTTTGCAAAACACAGGACCAAATCATGGGGGATCGAGAATGTCAGGGAGCTGATGCAAACAATACGGTCGGAGTATGACGTGTATTTCTTACTTTTTGGTAGCAGGGAGGAAGTCGCGGGTCTTATATCACTGGCCTCTTCCGGTAAATGTTATATCGTTGCAGGGAAGCATAAGCTGGAAACGGAATTAGCAATAATATCCAGGCTGGAGTTTATGATCAGTATGGATTCTGCTAATATGCATTTAGCGGCATTATCAGGTATACGGACAGTGAGTATATGGGGTGGCACCCATCCACTCACAGGTTGGGCTCCGTCAGGTGATCAGCAGCACCTTGTCATAGGAATTAGTATGAATGATCTTGACTGCAGACCCTGTACTATATATGGTAAAGGGGAATGCCTGCGCAAAGATGTGAAATACAAATGTCTTAAAGATATAAAGCCTGAGATGGTTTACACCCGAATGAAACAATCCGGGATATTGGCTTAAATGCACTTATGTTTATTTCCAGCCAGGAAGATTATTGATACTGGATTTGTTCCGTCAGTAAAAATATATTCTTAACCATTTTATCCCAGCTGAACTTATCTTTTTCTGCCTTTATTCCTTCAACATATTCATCATACCTCTTATTTTTAAAAAAGTCGACCAGCGAATCTGCCACTTCCTCCGCATCAGGGTTTACAACATATCCGCCACTGCCGTGTGGTATGATTTCTGCTAATCCTCCCACATTGGTAACGAGCATTGGTTTATTGAAGTGGTATCCTATCTGGGTTACACCGCTTTGTGTTGCTGATTTATAGGGTTGTGCTATTATATCTGATGCACAAAACCAGTATGCCACCTCATGGTTGGGTATAAAATGGGGATGTATAATTACATGGTCCTCCAGGCCATATACTTTAATAAGTTCATCATAAGGAGCCCGTGGCACATAGAAATCACCAACCACTAAAAGTTTGATTTTAAAATCACTTAACTCCTCCTGGGCGTGGGCATAAGCTTCTATCATTATATCAAGACCCTTGTATTCCCTCACCAGGCCAAAAAACAAAATATACCTGTAAGCCTCATCCAGTCCCAGTTTTTCCAGTGCCTTTTCCCTGTTTACGCTTTTACCAAAATTATCAAACACAGGGTGTGGTGAATACACTCTTGGACTGTCAACATTAAAGTTTTCAAGATCACGAAGGACAGACTTTGACATAGCGATGAATCCATCTATTGGTTTCAGAAAATACCTTGTAAGTATCCTGTCGCCGGGCCTTTTTTCGTGAGGCCTTATATTATCCACCAGGGTAATAATTTTCGTAAGCCCGTTTTTCTTTATCAAGCGGGCCATGGTTCCAAAGCATGGTGCCATGAAGGGTAGCCAGTACCTGAAAATAACAATGTCAGGTTTTTCTTTCCTTATCCTTCTGGCTACTTTGATCCAATTAAAGGGCCAGATTGAGTTTATGGTCCTTTTGATATCGAGGTCAGCGGGAGCCGGACCTGTGGTATACTGTGTCTTGCCCGGGAACAGTATGCCCGGATATTGCAGTGTGAAAGTCTCGATCCTGACATCGTTACCACCCTTTTGTATCTCTGTGGCGAGCCGTTCATTAAAAGCGGCCAGTCCGCCACGATAGGGGTAACTGGTTCCTATGAATATTATCCTGGCCATATTAGTTATAAGAACACTGTAAATATAATTAAGTAAATCAGGGTATCAGATCGAGAGCACTTCTGCTATTTCCAGGTAACTTTTGTTGACGCTTTTGTGCAACTTAATGGCCTTTCTGAAGGGAACCAGTGCTATTTCATTATTCTGTATACCGACCATGGTACTTTTCTGATCATCTAAAAGTGCTTCTACGGCGGCATACCCGAACCTGCTGGCAGTCACCCTGTCAAAAGCGGAAGGCGAACCGCCACGTTGCAGGTGGCCAAGAACGGTAATCCTTACGTCGTAATTTGGATAGTGCTTTTTTACGCTGTTTGCAAGTTTGTATGCACCTCCTTCTTCATCGCCTTCAGCTACTATTACTATATTGCTGGCCCTTTGCCTGCGTCCGCTTTCAAGTAATTGATTAAGCTTTTCAACCTCATCAGTCACTTCAGGTATTATAATGGCTTCAGCCCCTGTCGCTATACCGCTTCGAAGAGCAATGAAGCCTGCTTCTGCCCCCATTACCTCAATGAAAAAAAGCCTGTTGTGCGCACTTGCTGTGTCCCTTATCTTATCAACTGCCTGCACAACAGTGTTCAGGGCTGTATCGTATCCGATGGTATAGTCGGTGCCGTAGAGGTCATTATCAATTGTACCCGGTATACCTATCATAGGGATATCAAATTCTTCATTGAATATCCTGGCTCCGGCGAACGTACCGTCACCTCCGATTACTATCATCCCGTTAACACCAATCTCTTTCAAGTTGTTATAGGCAATCTGCCGGCCTTCAGCGGTTTTGAACTCCATGCACCTGGCCGTCTTAAGAATAGTGCCCCCTCTTTGAATTATATCACTTACATCATTGCTCCACATGGGGGTGAACAGTTTTTCTATCATTCCCCTGAAGCCTTCTTTAATACCTATTACCTCAAGCTTATTATAAATAGCTGTACGTGTGACGGCCCTGATGGCGGCATTCATTCCAGGGGCATCACCGCCTGAAGTAAGTACACCTATTTTTGTTATTCTTGCCATGTTTCCAATTAATTATTTACAAGCGCAAATGTAATTCTTTATTAGAGTTTAAACTCACTTATACGTCTATTGATTCAATTCTTTCAGCTATTTTTTTAATCAGCCATCTGGGTGTGGATGTTGCACCACATACTCCCACGGTGGATGCTTTCTCAAACCATGAGTCTTTAATTTCATCGGTATCAGAAATAAAATGTGCTTCTTTATTAACACCGGAGCACACTTCGTATAACATCTTACCGTTAGAGCTTCTTTTACCGCTTACAAACACTATAACATCATATTCACCACAAAATTTCTTAAGCTCGGGCTCCCTGTTTGCCACCTGGTTACAGATAGTATTATTTACTCTTAGCATCTTAGCCGGCTCATATCCTTCCTGTTCGTAACGTTTCCTTATTGCCCTGGCCAGTTCAGCATATTTTTCCCTGCTCATGGTGGTCTGTGAAAAGATCTCTGCAGGCCTGGTAAAATCGATCTGATCAATATCATCAGGTTCTTCCAGCAGTATGGAATGACCTTCTGTCTGGCCCAGTAATCCTATAACTTCAGCATGTTCTCTTTTGCCGAATATCAGGTTCTGGACTTCCTTCATTGAATTTTCATGGTGATTCCTTACTTTTTTCTGAATCTTTTTTACTATGGGGCAGGTTGCCTCTATGATCTCAATATTGTTTTCACGCGCTATTCTGTATGTTTCCGGGGGTTCACCGTGTGCCCTGATTACCACTTTGCTATTCTTGAGTTTCCTGAATTCATCATAGTCGATTGTTTTCATCCCCAGGTCTTCTAATCTCTTTACTTCAGCTTCGTTGTGGACTATATGACCGAGGCTGTATATTTCCTCTTCCGCTTTAAGGGCTTCTTCAGTAAGCCTAATAGCGTGTTCCACACCAAAACAAAAACCCGAGTTCTCTTCAATCTCTACCTTCATCTACTGATTTTATTATTTAGTATATCCCTGAACCAGTCCATCTGTTGACTTACCGTCATATTTGAATTATCAAGCAGGTATGCATCTTCTGCTTTTTTCAGGGGGCTAATATTCCTTCCCGCATCAATCGTATCCCTTTCAGATATATTGCTGAGCACCTCGTTAAATTCAACTTTTATTCCCTTTTCCTGCAACTCTTTATACCTTCTCTCAGCCCTTATTTCTTCAGAGGCTGTCATAAATATTTTTATGTCAGCGTCGGGAAATACAACTGTTCCAATGTCCCTTCCATCCATAACAATTCCTTTCAACATGCCCATTTCCCTTTGCATTTCAACAAGCCTGTCTCTTACCGCCCGTATCTTACTTATTATACTTACCAGTGATGAAACTTCTACCAGGCGAATTTCAGCTTCCACATTTTCTCCATTGAGGAAGGTTTCGTATTGTTCAATGTCAGGATTATATCCGAAACGGATGTATATATCATCCATACTGTCGATGATTTCCTTTTCTTTCAGCATTGATTTGCTGATATAACCTTTGCGTATACAAAGCAATGTTACTGCTCTGTACATGGCCCCGCTGTCGATATAAATGTAAGCCAATTCCCTGGCAATAGCTTTGGCAAATGTGCTTTTACCACTGGATGAATAACCATCAACGGCAATAATCAGTTTCCTGTTCATGTAAATTTTATTTGAGGTCCAAAGTTAAGAAATTCATTTCATTTCAACCTGTTAAAGAGGGAGGGTTTAATTAAAACTGAAAAATTCATGGTTGATCCTGCAAGGTGGTACCTTGCCCTGCTAATCATCAGATCAACCGATGATGTTTTTATACCTGCACCCAGGCTAAAGCCCACTGTTGAGGATTTTACGTCATAGTGAAGTTCTTTTCTGCGCTGGTAATTGAATCCTGCGGCAATGAAAAAATTTTCAGTAGGCATTATCTCGGCACCAAAAATAAAATGGCGCATGATATTTTCAGCCGCTTTCTCCAGCTTTGTATAGCCTGGATCATCCTGTTCATCATATATATGCACCAGATTGTATTTTTCAAGATGCCTTGTTGTAAGGCTGAAACGTACGGGTGCATGCCTTAACCTGGCACTTATTCCTACTATGATCTCAAACGGCAGTCTTTCACGGCTTCCACTGTAGGTTGTAAGTTGCACGCCCAAATTTCTAATTACGAGCCCGGCACTGATGAGGCCGTCATTGCTTTCCCATGAAGTACCGATATCCATGGCGATTCCGAGCGATATATAGTTTTCAAGCTGTGAAATTATGGGTTTTATATTTACCCCCACATTAAACAGTGAGTCAATCTGACGTGAATAAATAATATTGAAAGCATACTCAGCAGCATTGAAATAACCGTTTCTCTTACCTGATTCATCCGTCCTTTCAAAGCTGCCGTAATTCAGGTATTGAATGCCTGCTGAAAATGATCCTGCACTGTCTGAATGGTGGGAGTACATTATTGACCCGTAATTAATACCAGCAAAATAATTTGTATAATTCAGGGAAAGGATGCCATTATCCTCAGGACCTGGCAGGGAGGGATTGAAGCTTGCCATTGATGGGTCATTGCTGAAGGTGGAAATATTAAAGCCCCCAAGCGATGAGATATATGCATTGGGGCTCAGGTTAAGGAACTCATATACATTATCGCCTCCAGTTTGTGAATAAATATTGGCTAAACTGAAGGATAATACCAGTATTATCACCTCTCTTTTCATATGAGTCATATACAGGGAATGGCAAGTAATAATTTAACGTCTCCCTGCTGTTAATATTATGAATTAAAGATATAGCTTATAAGGCTAATTGATGCTGTTGCTTAAGACTTTTTGGTTAAGAAAGTAAATAATCGAATATAAGAGTGCTGATACGGTAATGCCAAATATTATCGGGTCAAGACCCAGGGGCAGATCTATTCCTGATACTATCAGACCGAAAGTAACTGATCCACCTGATATCATTGACCACAGAGAAGCCACCTTATTGGGTCTTTTTGTAAAGAGAGCTGCCACAACGGGGATAATCATACCCGAAACCATGAATGAATAGGAATGAAGCATTAATTCCAGCACATTTGGCATTTTCATAGCCAGGAGAAGTGCTGTTACGCCAACAATCAAGGTAAATAATTGTGATAAGCGCAGGCTGTTCTTTGATTCATGTTTACCGAGGATATCAGTTATTATATTCCCTGAAGAGGCCATAAGGCAACTATCAGCTGTTGACATTATAGCTGAGAAATAAGCAGATAAAACTATACCCATGAGTCCTACAGGCAATATTGTTCTAAGCAGGGCAGGCAAACCCATTTCAGGGTCTATCATTTGGCCGCTGGTAAAATCTGTCAGCAGGCCGGCATCGAGGGCAACCCTTGAAAACATGCCCAGAAGCACACCGGTGAAAGCCATTATTGGATATTCAAATAAACCGGCGATAAACCATGCTCTTTGAGCTGTTTTCTTATCTTTTGATGCGTATATCCTCTGGTATAATGTCATCCCTATGAACCATATGGGTATTATGGTAAACATCCAATTCAGGATCTGTTGCCATGTTACATTGGTAAGTGTAAGGAATTCTGGGGGGACAGTCTGTTTAATTGCTTCAAAACCACCCAGTTTAATATAGCTTACAGGTATTGCTATGAAAATCAACCCGGACAAAAGGACAATCCATTGTATTGTATCGGTGTATATTACAGCTTTTAGCCCACCAACAACAGTATAAGTAACTGCTATTACCCCCATTATCAGCAATGCCTGGTTCAGATTAAGATCCATAAATGTGGCCGAGGCAAGCTTTGCCCCTGCCAGTATCTGGGAACTGGTAAAGCCAAGGTATCCAATTGCAGATATTACTCCTGCTATTATGGCAACCCTTTTGTCATACACCCTTTCAAGAAACTGAGGAAAGGATAAGAGCCCTTCAGCCCTGGCCATATCTGATACTTTGGGTATTAATAGAACTGCAGCTAGCCATGCGCCAATGAGTCCTGTAAATAAAAGCCAGCTTCACGAAATACCCATGACAAAACCCAATCCGCCCAGCCCTATTGAAAATCCGCCACCGACATCGGTTGCTACCACGGATAATCCAATATGAAGGCTGCTCATTTCGCGGCCACCGACATAATAATCATCGGTTGTTTTGTTTCTGTAGAGGAAATAGAAGCCAACACCCAGAACTGCGATAAGGTATACGACAAAAATGGTGAGATCTAACCAATGCATATAATTATTTTTTATTATAAGGAATTGATGTTTCAGGTAAGTATTTACTACTTTCCCCGCTTTGATATCTCACACAATCGTTAGCATATTTACATCCCCTGGCTGAAATCATAAATTGCTCCTATATGATTGATTTATATAATATGTTCATGCTTTCAATATGTCCTGATATGTTGGTGTTTTTTATAAGTGTCCCGGTGTATTTATAACCTGAACGAAGGAAGGTCTTAAAAGTCGGTCATCTCTGCACTCAAATTGTCAGGCTCAATCTCTGCTGAGGATACGGCTATATATTCATTTTTTTTGTTTTTTATATCAAAATACCTTGTATTGACCCTCATTGATTTTCTGATGAAATCAGGATCATGAATAGGGAAAGGATAAGTCTTTTCACCCTTGTCGCCAAGAAGAAAATTGCTGAGCTTTGTTAGCATCTCAGTTTCAATACCCAGTAGCCTGTCTGAATTGAGAAATTTAGAGACAAAATAAATATCTTCCTTTCCCCTGATAAATCCCGGTATATGTGCTTCTGTTATATAGCCATCAGCCTTGAACAGGGGCAGGGCCCAGAGTGGTATCCTGGCAAATATTTTCCCGTAATTATTTTTACGGGCAAGTTCATTTAATACCTCTATGATCCCCGGGATATCTTTATCTACGATCTTCATTAGAAAAATACGGTCATTATATTTGCCGTGCTGTAATACAGAGCCCTTATCTGTTTTTACAATTTCATCTCTCATTTTATTCTCTCTTTTTGTGTCTAAGGTTATCTTCCGGTATTAATCCATAAAGGCTGGTGCTTTCTAAGAACCTTAATAAGATTATCGGTGATTCTGTAAGGCAGGACCACCGGCATTCTGGTGCCCAGTTGCACAATTTCAACATGATCAATTGACTTTATGGAATGTTTGAGTTGCCATTGCCAGTCTTTCCAGTGGGAAATATTAGAGCCCTTTTCTATTTTCTCTGCAATGGATTGTTGTCCCGGATTAAATATTGGCATACCAAATTATAAGTATATTACTTTTTTATTGGCAGACAAAAATAGTTATATAATGACAAAAACCAAAGCCAGGATACGGGTGTGTTTGTAAACTAATAGATAATGAATTTATTACGCAGGTGTAAGAATATCTCTAGTTTTTATATATCTCTTTGAATTTTTTTCGGTATGAGAAATGTAACTGTGCCATGTAAAGGCCTGTGATCATTATTATTATTCCCGCAAATTTTTCTATTGTAATAATCTCACCTATTGAGTAATAAGCAAAAACAGCGGTCAAAACGGGAATAATATTTGCAAAAAGATTTGCTCTTGTCACTCCTATTATGCGCACAGTGTAGCCGAAGAGTATAAATGCCCCACAGGAGCCAAAAACGGCAAGCTCTACCACCGCAATGGCTGCCCCTGGTTCAAAGACCATATCAGGAATATGTCTTCCTTCGGATATAAGGAAGACGGGAAGGAAAAGACACAGGCCGATAATGTTCTGCACATTGACTATATATATTGGATTGTAATTATTTGCAAGTTTACGGAGTATGAGCGAATAACCGGTAGCACATAATACCGCAAAGAACATAAGCATTATCCCTTTAGGGTTAAAGGAAAGGTTGCTCTCACCGGCTATAATAAAAATCAATATGCCTGTAAATGAGATAAATACACCAAGGTAATTGAATAAAGTAAGTTTTTCCCTGAAAAATATAAGAGCTCCAATGGCAGTAAAAATAGGAATCGTAGCTATAAGCACCGATGCAACTGTTGATGATACATAGGTTAATCCATGGCTCTCAAAAATGAAATAAAGGAAGGGTTCAAAAAGTGCAATAAAGAAAAAATAAATCCTGTCTTCTTTCCTTATTTTCTCAAATCTATTTGTCAGGTACAGGAACAGGCTCAGTATTATAACTGATATTGCTAAACGCAGGAAAACAATTGTGAGGGGACGGTACACTTCATTGGCTACTTTGAACCATACATAGGAAAAGGCAAAGAATGACATTGAAAATAATATTGCAATATAAGCCCTTAAGTTTTTTGTCATTTCACAGTTGATTTTACCAGGGGGCGAAATTAGAAATTTTTTTTATATATTTGTTCGCTCAAAGGGTTAAATATGAGAGGGTTAATTTTTAAAAATAAGCATGTAATTAACTCTGGAACATAACTTTAAAATTTTAAAATATTCTATCGATGAAAATTCTTGTATGCATCAGTAATGTTCCTGATACTACTACCAAAGTAAAATTCACAGACAATAACAAACTTGACACTGCAGGAATACAGTGGGTTATAAATCCCTGGGATGAGTTATCTCTCACACGTGCTCTTGAGCTTAAAGAAAACAATCCCGGTTTGATTGAATCTGTAACTGTTGCCCATGTAGGTCCTGCATCTTCCGAGCCCACAATACGTAAGGCTCTTGCCATTGGTGCCGACAGTGCTATCAGGGTAAATACCGAGCCTTATGATGCTTATTATGTTGCAGCACAACTGGCCGAGGCCATCAGGGAAGAAAAATTTGATGTCATATTATGTGGTATTGAATCAAGCGATTATAACGGCTCAACTGTTGGAGGCATGATTGCCGGCTTCCTGGAATATCCATCTGTATCGGCTGTATCGGCTATAAATATTGAAAATGGTGAAATTACCATTACCCGTGAAATTGATGGTGGTAAGGAATTAGTTTCAGTACCCATGCCTTTTGTTGCCATAGTACAGAAAGGTATAGCCAAAGAGCCTAAAATTGCTGCTATGCGTGGTATTATGATGGCAAGGTCGAAACCAATAAAGCTTATTGAACCAGCAGATATCGAGCCACTTACTGAAATAGTCTCGTTTGAGATGCCGCCGGAGAAAGAAAGCTGCAGGTTTATTGACCCTGATAAACCAGAGGAGTTGATTGACATACTTCAAAATGTAGAAAAGATAATCTGAATATTACCAAATAATTAAACAATAAGAGTTAAAATGTCAATATTAGTATATACCGAAAACTGGGACGGAAAATTCAAAAAACTATCATACGAACTGGTATCCTATGCTTCCGAGGTAGCCAAAATGCTTAATGCATCGCTTACCGCATTATCTATTGGTGATGTTGATGATGCTGAACTGGAGAGCCTCGGTAAATATGGTGCTTCCAAAATAATCAGCTTTAAGGATGAAAAGTTGAAAAGTCTTGATAGCCAGGCTTACACTGCCATAATAGGGGATATAGCTGAAGAACTGAATTCAAAAGTTATTGTATTGTCGAACAATAACACGGGCAAAGCCGTAGCGCCGAGGTTATCAGTGAAATTTACGGCTGGTGTTGGAGCTGGAGTGAGCAGGTTGCCATCATCAACAGATCCTTTTACTGTATATAAAAGGGTGTTCTCGGGTAATGCCTTTGCAAATGTTTTCATTAAGTCAGAAATAAAGATTCTGACTCTTGCACAGAACTCATTTAAACTTATCGAGACCGAAAACAAGGCAGAAATAGAAGAATCAGATTACAAACTGGATCCTGGCTTAATAAAAACAGAAGTCAAAGATATACAAAAACAAACCGGTAAATTGCTCTTAACGGATGCCGAGATTGTAGTATCGGGAGGTAGAGGGATGAAATCACCTGATAACTGGGCTCCACTGGTTGAGCTGGCCGACCTTCTCGGGGGAGCAACCGCCTGTTCACGACCTGTTTCGGATGAAGGATGGAGGCCGCATGAGGAGCATACCGGCCAGACAGGTAAAATAATTGCTCCAAACCTTTATCTAGCAGTAGGAATATCGGGAGCAACACAGCATATAGCAGGTGTGAGTGCATCTAAATGCATAGTTGCTATCAACACCGATAAGGATGCACCTGTTTTTGAAACAGCTAAATATGGAATAGTAGGTGATGCAATGAAAGTATTGCCGGGACTGATAGATGCAGTTAAGAAAGCAAAATCAGGTTAGCCACTGTTACAAACGATGAAATATGCATAAGCAGATTATTTTCGCTGTGGTATTGTTGGTAACCCTGGGGATTTTTTCCTATACAACACTCAGGCTGGTACGTTTCTTTAAGCTGACAAAAGCTGCTTTCCCGGTCAGAAATACAGGCAGGAGACTTGCCCTTACAATGAAAGTAGCCTTTGGGCAGTCAAAAATTTTCAGGTGGCCCCTGATAGGTTTCTTACATGCCCTTGTCTTCTGGGGCTTCTGCATTATACTGATAGGTAGCATTGAAATGGTTATCGACGGCCTTGCCGGAACAGATAGAGTACTTAAGTTCCTTGGCGTGGTATATGATATCATAATTGCTTCAGGAGATATTTTTGTATTACTGGTGGCAATCTCAATAATTATTTTCCTTATCAGAAGGTTGTTTATGCACATAAGCAGGTTTGAAGGAGAGGAGATGAAAAAGTCGACACATATAGATGCTAATATTGCACTTACTCTCATCCTTATGCTTATGATCAGCCTGCTGGGAATGAATAGCGCCTATTATGCCCATGCAGTGGATACGGGTCATGAAATGGCCGGATTTTTCCCCGTAAGTTCACTTATTTCACGTTTATACGCTGATACCGGAACGGAGACAATATACACCATCCATGAAATATTCTGGTGGTCACATATTGTGCTTATTTTCATATTTGCCAATATATTACCCTACAGTAAGCACTTTCATGTATTTATGTCAGTGCCCAATGTGTACCTCTCGAGATTGTATCCACTGGGCAAACTGGTAAATATGGACAATGTTACACGTGAAGTAAAAATGATGATGGACCCCGAAACAGCATTCGCCGCTGCACCCGGAGAGCCAGAAATCGAAAGATTCGGTGTTAAGGATATTGAGGACGTGACATGGAAGAACTATCTTGATTCACTATCATGCACCCAGTGTGGGCGATGTACTTCGGTATGCCCTGCCAATATTACCGGCAAGAAATTATCACCGCGTAAAATCATTATGGACGTACGGGCGAGAATGAATGAGAAAGGGCCGGGAATGGTTAAAAGCGGGCATGATTATGATGATTCGAAAAGCCTGTTGAAGGATTATATTTCCGAGGAGGAATTATGGGCCTGTACAACATGTAATGCCTGTGCCCAGGAATGTCCGGTTAACATCAACCAACCTGAACTGATACTTGAAATGAGAAGGTACCTGGTAATGGAGGAAGGCCTAGCTCCGGGTGAAGTAAAAGCTGTATTCAATAATATAGAGAATAATGGAGCACCATGGCAGTATTCATCTGAAAACCGGATGAGGTGGGCAGAAGATATTGAAATAATAATCAACGAATAAGTCTTTTTGCATGCAAACAAAAAAGATAAACGTGCCTGTTATGGCTGACCTGCTCAGCAGGGGAGAGAAAGCTGAGTATCTATTCTGGGTAGGTTGCGCGGGAGCTTTTGACGACAGGTATAAAAAAGTGGCTGCTGCCTTTGCTAAGATACTTACATATCTTGATGTCAGTTATGCCGTGCTGGGAAAGGAAGAAACATGTACAGGTGATCCCGCACGAAGAGCCGGTAATGAAATGGTGTACCAGATGCAAGCCCTGCAGAATATTGAAACTTTTAAGTCTTACGATATAAAAAAAATCATCACTATCTGCCCCCATTGTTATAATACCTTTAAGAATGAATATCCTGATCTGGGTGCCGATTTTGAAGTTATCAGCTATGTCAGTTTCCTGGCTGATATGTTGAACTCGGGTAAACTCAGGCCAGACAGAACTGTATTGCAGGATAAAAAAATTACATATCATGATCCCTGCTATCTTGGAAGGGCAAACAGTATTTATGATGAACCAAGGACCCTGCTGGAGAGTATTAGTGAGGGATTGTGTGAAATGAACAGGAATAAAAGCAGTGCACTTTGTTGTGGAGCTGGTGGGGCACAAATGTTCAAGGAAGCAGAGAAAGGGGATAAGGAAGTTTTTATCGAAAGAACCGAAGAAGCACTTGCAACGGGGGCAGAGATTATCGCAACGGCATGTCCTTTCTGTATGACAATGATTACAGATGGTTTAAAATATAAGAACAGGGAAGATGAAGTTAAAAATTTTGATATAGCTGAATTAATTGTAAAGGCATTGAAAATATAGATTATAAATCAAAAATAAACCAATTAAAATGGAAAAAACAGAACTCCTGAAAAGTGGCGAATTTCTGGTACGGGATACTGATCCTCAGGATATATTTATACCTGAGGAATTCGATGAAGAACAGAACATGATAGCCCAAACCTGTAAGGATTTTATTGAGGCAGAAGTATATCCCCGACTCGATGATCTGGATAAAGGTGACCGTGAGTTGATGAAAGAATTAATAAAAAAATCCGCTGACCTTGGCCTGGCGGGAATAGCTGTTAATGAAGAATACGGGGGCTTTGGTCAATCATTCGTAACTCAGATGTTGACTGCCGAAACTATAGGAGCGGCTTATTCCTTCTCGGTGGCCTTTATGGCTCATAGTGGAATAGGAACACTGCCAATATTGTACTATGGGAATGAAGAGCAGAGACAACGTTATGTAAGCAAACTTGTTACGGGAGAATTAATTGGTACTTACTGCTTAACAGAACCGGGTGCAGGGAGTGATGCAAATGCAGGAAAAACCAATGCTATACCTTCGGAAGATGGCAGCCATTATATATTAAACGGGCAAAAAATGTGGGCTACCAATGCCGGCTTTGCAGATGTCCAAACAATATTTGCTAAAATTGAGAATGACAGGGTTTTAAGTGCATTTATTGTTGATGCCAACAGCGAAGGTGTAGTTGTTGGCCCCGATGAGCATAAAATGGGAATAAAAGGATCATCAACCACACAGATATACCTTAACGATGTTAAGGTACCTGCAGATAACCTGCTGGGCAAAAGAGGCGAGGGCTTCAGAATAGCACTCAATATATTGCACATGGGCAGGATAAAACTTGGAGCAAGTGTCCTGGGAGCTGCCAAGAAAGCTATTACCGATTCAGTGCAATATGCAAATGAGAGAAAGCAATTCAGGACCCTGATAGCAAATTTTGGTGCTATTAAGTATAAACTGGCTGAAATGGTGATTAAAACATTTGCTACCGAGTCAGCAGTGTACAGGGTGAGTCAGGATGTTGATAAGCTGATTGAACAATACAAATCCGAAGGTCGTGAAAAAGGACGCGCCGCCATCGATGCGATATCTCATTATGCCGTTGAAGCTGCAATATTGAAAGTTTATGGTTCCGAAATGCTCGATTATGTGGTGGACGAAGCTGTTCAGATACACGGTGGTATGGGATATTCAGCTGAAATGAATGTTGAGAGGGGGTATCGTGACTCAAGAATAAACAGAATATTTGAGGGGACAAATGAGATTAACCGCATATTGCTGGTTGATACTGCTATGAAAAGAGCTATGAAAGGTGATTATGACCTTTTCGATATAGCAGAAAAACTCACCGAGGACCTTTCGGGAATTGAGATATATAAGGAGGATGGCGACGATGATTGCTTCACTGTCAAAACAGGTTATATAAGAAATATGAAGAAAATTGCACTGCTCCTGGTTAATGCTGCAACAAAAACTTTTGAGAGAAAACTGGTACATGAACAGGAGGTGCTTAATGATATTTCTGATATAATTATGGAGATATATGTTGCAGAGTCGCTTGCACTGAGGGTCAAAAAGATCGAAAATATTAAAAATGAGCCAGGTATTTACAGGGATATCCTTGATGTGTACGTTTATGATTCTGTGCATAAAACACGTAAATGGGCCTACGATGCAGCATATTCAATAGATGAAAACAACAATGAAATGACAAAGGCTATTTCTGAACTTTCTGCATGTGCCGGTTTAAATGTTAAGGAAGCAAGGAGGCGTATTGCTGATAAATTAATAGAGGACAACACTTACAAATTCTAACTGTTATGCCGCCCGGAAGATCTATCTTCCCGCTACATCCAGGATGGCATCGAAGAGGCTGTATGGTGAACTCAGGGGTACATCCATGGATAATTCCCATGCCATTATTCCCCCAACATCGTTTCTTATAAGAAAAGATGTTTTGCTTTTGATCAGTGACCTGCCATTGAAGCTGTAGGGACCATAATTATTCACGTCCGGGGGTGGATGGGCCATATCCACTATTTTGGCATAAGTATATGTTCGTGGTGAGAGGTCTTCTTCCAGGTAAGGTCTTTTTGCATAAAAAGGCACACCCATTATTAATTTTTCTCTGGGTATACCCGCGAATATATGTTCGTATGTATAATCTTCAAACATAAGCAGTGGCACCTGGTTCCCGTTGTCATCCAGGAAGCCGTAACTCATCACATTGATAAAATCCACAATGGGGTATATACCCGCTGAAAAATTCACTTCATAGGGAGCCATAGCTATTGAGAAAAGTAAACCATGGGCTCTGAGAGAGTCCGACATCATGGTGGTGAGTATGCTGCGATCCTGCGAAGGTACAATTATAGGGTAGTCCTCCCAGTCAAGATCAACGCCATCAATTTCATGTTCGATACAGAACTGGACCAGTTGACTTATATACTCCGCCCTTTTAACAGGATCAGCAAACATTGGGAAGATTGTCTCAGATTCGTACCACCCTCCCAGGACAATAAAGAGAAGGGTCTCACTGCTTATATGGTTTTTAATCGTATTTAAATCCGATATTGTTCCCTCGGGCACTATGAATAAACCCTCCTGGTCAGGGGCAAGTGAAAAATAATAGAGGACATCCAGGTACTGAAGGTTGTTCATATCTACTCTATCCATCCCCCAGTATGGCAGGTAAGCAGCTATGATCAGGTCACTGTCAATAGGTTCATGCTCTTCTTTTGTACAGGACCAGGCCAACAGGAGTATTAATAGAAGGGCGACATTAACTTTCCTCATATAATAAGTTCACTTATTTAGAATCTAAACATATAATAGATCTATTTTGCAGAATATATGTTGCCTGAGTATTTTTAAAACTTAAAATACTGGCTATGAAGATAAGAATTCTTTTTCTGTTTATCCTTTCAATATTGATTTCCTGCACTGACAGTTCAAAGTTCAATCCTGTCGATTACGTTGATCCTCAAATTGGTTCGGTGCACGGGCGATGGTTTTTCTATACACCGGCAGCACGGCCTTTTGGTATGGCCAAGCTTGCACCTCACACCAATGCATACGGCAGCATGGGCAGCTGGCTGCCATGTGGTTATGACGACAGGCACGAATCGATAGAGGGCTTTGGCCATTTCCACGAATTCCAGATAGGAGGATTGGTATTTATGCCTTTTGCCGGTGAACTAAAAACCCTACCCGGTACACTGGATGATCCGGATTCAGGTTATCGCTCCCGCTTTTCCAAGGAAACCGAGATTTCAATGCCCGGTTACTACTCGGTAGTGCTCGATGATTACGATATAAAAACGGAAATAACATCCACTGACAGGGTGGGTTTCCACAGGTATACTTATCCGGACTCTGACGAATCAGGCCTGATTATCGATATAGGACATAAGCAGGGTGAAAGCAGTGATGTGACCGAGGCTTATATAGTTAAAGTATCAGGTGATGAGTTCGAAGGTTATATAACAACTTATCCTGAATATGTGAAATTCTGCGATCCCGGGAACAGGGTTAAAATGTATTTTTATATTAAACTGGACAGGGAACCAGATTCATGGGGAACCTTCATTGATGATTCGGTAAAACCGGGTCTTGCAGAAACAAAAGGTGTTTCAAACGGAATGTATCTCAAGTTTAAAACTTCTGAGGATGAGGAAGTAGGGATAAAGACAGGTCTTTCTTATACCTCTGTTGAAAATGCAAGGCTTAACTTTGAAACTGAAGCTGCAGGTACCGGCTTTGATGAAGTAAAGGAAGAATCATTGGGAGCGTGGAAGAAAAAATTGTCGGTCATTACTGTTGAAGGCGGTAGGGAAGAGGACAGGATAAAATTTTATACCGGTCTTTATCATGCTTTGCTCGGCAGGGGGTTGGCAAGCGATGTAAATGGCCATTATCCACGCAATGACGGAGGTGTAGGCCAGATACCACTTGATGAAAAGGGGAAACCTGAATATAAGCATTATAATACCGATGGCATATGGGGCGGATTCTGGAACCTGGGCCAGCTATGGGCACTGGCTTATCCGGATTACCTTAGCGAATATATGCAGTCGAATCTGGATTTTAGTGAGGAGACCGGCTGGTTGCATGACGGAGTTGCTGCAGGTGCATATTCTAACGGAGTGCAAACCAATTATAATGGATTAATGCTTGCAGCTACATATAATTGCGGGGTAATGGACTTTGACATAAAGGAAGCCTATGCTGCAGCTTATAAAAATGAAACGGCCTACTCGGGAAGGGACTTTGGATCAGGTAAATACGACCTGCACTATTTCGTTAATAATGGTTATATCCATTCCTATGATACAACCCTTTCAAATGGCTGGGTTTTTAATTTCGGTGCTTCACATACCCTTGAATATTGTTTCAGCTCCTTTGCTGTGGCTGAGTTTGCTAAAGCACTGGGGAAAACCGATGATCATAAGAAATTAATGAAACAGGCCAATGCCTATAAACTTTTATTTGATCCTGAAACAAAATTCATAAGACCCAAAAATGCAGATGGGACATTTATAAATAATTTTGACCCTCTGGAGCCATGGCGGGGATTTCAGGAAGGAAATGCATTCCAGTACACATGGTATGTGCCACATGACCCTGCAGGGATAATAGAGCTTGTTGGATTGGAACTTTTCAATGACCGTCTTGAGCGAATGTTTGTGGAAGCCCGTAAAAGTGTGTTCGGAGGTGGTGAAGAGATAGATAGCTTCTCAGGTTTGGAAAAATTATATAATCACGGTAACCAGCCTTGTCTGCATAATGCCTGGCTGTTTAATTACTCCGGCAAGCCATGGCTTACACAGAAATGGGTGAGGGATATATGCAATGAGTTTTATGGAACAGAACCACTCCATGGCTATGGTTACGGTCAGGATGAAGACCAGGGGCAGCTGGGAGCATGGTTTGTTATTGCAGGCATTGGATTATTTGATGTATCCGGACACGCTTTCAGTGATCCTGTGTACCAGCTAGGAAGCCCTCTTTTTGACAAAATAACAATTAAACTCAACCGGGAGTACTATCCCGGCGATGAGTTGGTGATAAAAACAATGAATAATAAACCGGGGAATATTTATATACAAAATATCAGATTCAATAAAGAAAACATTGAAAAGTTCTGGATCAGAAGGAATAAAATAATAGGCGGAGGTGAACTGCTTATAGAACTTGGAGACGAACCTGCTATTAATGATAGACGGTATACACTACCACCGTCAATGAGTGATCAGGAATAAGAGCTTGTAATGTTTTTATATAAGGGATAATCTTACCTATGAAACTAACTTGATTAATTCATAAACTCAATTGTCAAGTAAAAATACATCATTAATTTTTTCAAAATAGGATGTATTATCCAATAACACACAATATTTCCGGATTGACCATCATTACTATAAGTAATTGGGCATAAT
>JAYEGY010000100.1:0-9981 GCA_034659275.1 Bacteroidota bacterium
CCGGACACACAAAGTGGTAGAGAAGGACTGAAACGTTGTGACTCTTATGAACATATTCACTCACATAACAAATTTAATTATTCTTCTCGAAGCAGAGCTTCGGGGAACTTACCCCAAAGAGATTAGATTTAGGGATGACCGGTTTATACCATATTTAGAACTCGCAGAAAGATATGACTTACCGGTCCAGGTGCATACCGAAAATGATGGTCTGGCTGATACGGCTTATATTGCTGAAATTGCTGTCAAATTCCCATCCGTCAAGTTTATAATGGTCCATATGGGACTGAATACGGGTAACAGTGAAGCAATAAATATTATCAGTAAATATGACAATGTTTACGGAGATACATGCGAGGTGAAAATTGAAAATGTAATTAATGCCATAAATGAATGCGGCTCCGGTAAGATACTGTTCGGAACTGATGCTATTGTTCATGGGATAGATACATATGAGCGATACCTACCACTTATTAAGACTATAAGGAAGAACTTAAGCTGGGATGAAGCAGAAAATGTCTTATTCAGAAATTGTATAAGGCTTTACAAATTGTCATCCTGAGCGCAGCGAAGGATCTATTTTGTAATGTTTATAAGTTTATTGAGCATCATTATTTTTATCCTCTATTTTGACCTGTTTATTGATGCTATTAATATAGATAATAAAGCCAAATTATCCTTAGAAGGTAAAATTGGTATTAATTTTGTCCTCCATAAAAATTACAGGAAAATCAACATAAAGCTTAAAACCGGCAATAGTGAACCTAAAACTGATCTGTATTTTTTTAGTAACTTCTTTTTTTACACTGCATCCAGTTAATGCACAGGAGCACCAGGATATAAGTACTACGGAATTGCTTTCGCTTTACTTTGATAATGTTTACGGGAGTGATGAAAGGCTGATAAGCGGACGCGTATATTATGGCCCTGCCAGGGGTTCAATCCAGGGTCACCCTTATTATTTCGATGAGTCATGGAAACAAGGCAATATAGAAACGGAAGATAAAAAGTTCGACGGCCTGCAGCTTAAGTATGATATCTGCCTTAGCCAGATTATCCTGAGGCATACTTCGACAGACAATGCTGTTTACCAGATTGGCCTGAATTCAGGAAACATAATAAGTGTGAAAATGGCAAACAGTGAATTTATACCCTTACCGGGCACCGGTAAGTTTACTGATATACCATTTGCAGAAGTGATAAGCAAAGGACCCGTACAGTACCTTGTCACAAAAGAAAAGTCACTTGAAATAAGAAAAGGTGCTGGGTCATCTGACTATGAATACAAGGAATATATGAAACAGTATTTGTTTAATCAGGGAACTCTATTGCAGTTCCGTAGCAAAAATACGATTTACAGGCGATTCCCGGAAATAAAAAGAGAGCTGAAGAAGTATGCCAGGCAAAATAACTTATTCTTCATCAGGAGAGATATTTATGCCCGGAAGAAACTGATCGATTACTGTAATGTTTTGCTTACAGAGAACAATGAATAAAACCTGCGTAATATTAATTCTTTTACTTCTCTTTCCTGTTACTGTCTACGCATTTCAACAGAAAGAATCAGGCGGGGAGATTACTGGTCCTGGAGATCCGCTTATTTCGGGAAATTATGATAATACACCTTTCAATGTTTTTGCAGACGATCTGAAGAGCAGATACGGTATCGGGATATACTTTCGCCCTGAATGGGTTATAGAGCTCAGGGTAACAGCTTCCGGTGATTCCATAAATCTTACGTCTCTTCTGTACGACCTGCTTACACCACATGATATTCATTTTGTGTACAGGGGAAGCGGTCAATACTTCCTTACGGGGAGAGTTTCCATTACCGATGACTTTACTGCTGGACCTGTCGTAGATAAAGAGGCTGACGAGGCGAGGAGTGCCGGGGACATAATAGGCCGGTTCTCCTATGAAAAGAAAATAGAACGTATTACTGTGGGCTCCCCGGAAAATATTGAAATAGGTGGGGCCCTCCTTTCCGGGCGTATTACTTCTGCAACTTCAGGTGAACCTGTTCCGGGTGCAACGGTTATTGTAGAGGGGACCAATAAAGGTGTTATTTCGGATGGCAACGGACTTTATGCCATACAGCTGCAGGCAGGTGAGGTGTATAATCTAACTGTCTCCTGCATGGGAATGGAAAAGGAGTCGTATATACTGGAGTTAAACTCTACGGGAACCATGAATATTGAGATGCAGGAACAGCTCATTGATATCCGGGAGGTCATTGTAAAATCAGGAAGGCATGATAATGTGAGGGGTATGCAGATGGGCTTCCAAAGGATAGACATCAAGGAGATCAAAGAAATACCCGTTGTAATGGGTGAACGTGATATCCTTAAAGTTGCGCAGCTTATGCCCGGTGTACAAAACGTTGGGGAAGGATCATCGGGTTTTAACGTACGGGGATCGGGCAGCGACCAGAATCTTTTCCTGATAAATGAAGTCCCGGTTTTAAACACCGGTCATCTCTTTGGATTCTTTTCGGCTTTTAATCCTGACATGATAAGCGATTTCACCCTGTATAAAAATAATTTTCCCGTTGAGTATGGTGGTCGCCTGGCATCTATCTTCGAGATCTCAACAAGGAAAGGCAACAAGAAAAAGTTCGGGGCAAGGGGAGGAGTAAGCCCGGTAACCGCCTCCCTGCTGGCAGAAACACCCATTGTCAATGACCGCTCATCTTTTGTCTTTGCCGGGAGGTCAACCTATTCAGACTGGATACTGAGAAGGCTCAATGCCCCTGAACTAAGATCCAGCAATGGCTCCTTCTATGATCTGATGTCATCAATACACATTATGCCGTCTGAATCATCATCCTTACAGGTATTCGGATATTACAGCAAAGACAGGTTCAGGCTTGCAGGTACCGATAAATACATGTACGATAATACCGGTGCTTCAGTGGTATATGACCATAGACTGAATGACAGGTGGACCATGAACAGTGCCGCTGTCTTTAGCCGTTATACTAATCAACATGCCAATATGGAGAATCCTTTCACCTCATGGCAGCACCGTTTTATAGTTGATCACCGTGGACTAAAGACCAGCGTCACAGGTTATCAGTGGCCTGATCACACCATCACTGCAGGAGCAGGTTTTATTTCCTATGTCCTTAACCAGGGAACGTACGAACCCTATGGCAACGAATCCATATTAGCTCCCTTACTTCTTGGCAGGGAACAGGGGATAGAAATGTCACTCTTTGGCGCTGATGAATACGCTATAAGTGACAGGTTGACACTATATGGTGGTATACGTCTTAACCTGTACAAATATCTTGGCCCGAATGATATCTATTCATACTCCCCGTCACTGCCTAAAGTTCCGGAACATATTACCGATACCACATCATATGGATCACTGGAAACTATAGAAAATCGCGGAGGACCGGATTACCGTATTTCAGCCAACTACACATTCTCACCAACGGCATCTGTCAAGGCAAGCTATAACAGGATGAGGCAGTATCTTTTTATGCTCTCCAATACCATAGCAATAGCTCCTACTGACAGGTGGAAGCTGGCTGACCCCCACATAGAACCTCCCATGGCCGACCAGGTTAGCCTTGGCTTCTATAAAAACATACCGCAGAGGGCACTTGAGATATCGCTCGAAATGTACTACAAAAAGACACGTAACCAGGTTGAGTATCGCGACGGGGCTGATCTTATACTGAATCCGCTGTTTGAAACGGCTGTGGTACAGGGAGAGCAGGAAGGATGGGGGGGCAGAGATCCTCCTAAAAAGAAATGCCGGCAGGCTGACGGGATGGGTGAGTTATACCTACTCACGATCATTTGTCCAGGTCAATGGATATTACCCGTGGGAACAAATCAACGGGGGTAAGGTATTCCCCGCAAATCATGACAAACCCCATTCTTTAAATTTTGTGGGTACACTTAGAATATCACGCCGGTTCAGCATATCAGGTAATGTTGTATATAGCACAGGAAGACCGGTAACATACCCCACCGGAGTGTTTGATGTCGGTGGAGAAACAGGTATTGTTTACTCGGAAAGAAATGCCTACAGGATACCCGATTACTTCCGGGCCGATCTGTCACTCAACATCGAAGGTAACCTGCTAAGGGAAAAATTTGCTCACGGTTCATGGATGATTTCAGTATATAATATTACGGGACGAAGGAATGCATATTCTGTATACTTCAAAAATGAAAACGGACATATAAACGGCTATAAGCTGTCTATTTATGGTACTCCAATACTTACGGTCAGTTATAATTTCAAACTGGGTAACTATGCGGTTAATTAAATATATATTACTCATATTTCTTGCCGGCTCATTGCTCCGGGGATGCATTGAACCATATTCCCCAGATGATCTCGAGTATGAACAAATGCTGTTTATAGAAGCAAGGATAACGGATGAACCGGGTGTAATACCCTGTGTATTGTTCAAACATGCTTCCTCGTTTTCCGGGCGTGATCCATGGGATGAATATGTTGAACCTGTGATAAACACTTCGGAAGCCACTATCTATATTGAAAACACACTGGGCCAAAGATGGTATTTTACTGAACAACATAGTTCCTGGCCATTCTCAATGTCAGGTTATTATTATTACCTCACAGGTACCGATTTCACGCTCCGGGAAGGGGAAAGTTACATGCTTTACATTGAGACACAGGATGGATACATCTTTGAATCACAGTATGAGAAATACCTGCCTTCGCCCCCTGTGGAAGAGATCACTTATAATTATGAAACATGGGAGACAGATGAAACAGGGGAGGCGACCGATGGCTACCGCTTTTATATATCGAGCAGCTCAGAAGGTGAAGACCCTCTTTACCTGAGATGGTCGCTGGATGCGACATATAGCTATATGGTGCCATATATAGCATCCTATTACTGGATCAATAGTGCCTTGGTCGACTCCACAAATGATGGGCTGAGACTCTGTTACATGGATGAGAACATAAAAGGAATTTTCACCGGTACTTCGGAAGGAATGGCGGTAAACAGGGTTGCCAATGCACCCCTGCATGGTGTATCACGTTTTGGTGACCGCCTGCAGATCAAGTACAGTCTTCATGTTAAACAGATACGAATACCTTCTTCCACCTATCGTTTCTGGAATGAACTTAAGTCACTGCTTTATGAGACAGGTGGCCTGTATGAAACAGTGCCTTTCAGGTTAAGGGGAAATATATCCTGCGTCTCACATGATAATATAAGTGTGACAGGCTTGTTTGAGGTGGCAGGTGTATCAGAGACAAGGGTATTTGTGCCCAGGCCGGGCGAATTCAGAGTTGTTACCCATAGGTATGTGTCTGACACTATAGCAATTTTTGAATGGAACCAATTGCCTGCGGAAGCCTGGATAATGGGAGAACCTCCTGATCTTGTTACAGCCGATGTAGAATGCTTTGATTGTACTGCAAAGGGGGGATATACAAAAACTCCCGCCTTCTGGGAAAAATAATTTCATGATAAAGATGAATCAATTGAGATCTAATAATATCAGTCCTTTTCTATTCTCAGTTATCCTGGTAAGCTGTTTCCTGTTTACCGGGCCTGATGCTACAGCACAAAAAGAAAAAACTGCCGGGCCATTCCCCGCTGAAACTGTCTTATTATCTACCGACCGTTCGATATATCTGTCAGGTGAAGTAATTTATCTCTCCGCAGCCATTCTTGAGTCTGACAGCTATAAGGTCTCTAAATTGAGTAGTGTAATACGTTTTGAGTTATTGGACAGTGAGGGAGAGACAGGTGTACGACATATAATATATTCTGAAAACGGCACTATGGCCGGCACAATAAAACTCCCTGCCAACCTTCCCACAGGATGGTACCGCCTGCGCTCATATACTTCGTGGATGAGAAACATAGGGCCTTCGCAGTTCTCCTATAAGGATTTGAGGATTATTAACCCCGCGGATGCCGGCCGCCTTAATGAATATACACTGGATGACACACTTATGGTCTCTGTTATTGCCGGTAACGGCTTACCATTGACAGGCTCACTGAATCATTGTGCAGTCAGGAGTATAACACGAAGGGGCAGACCCATTGCAATTAAGGGTTCATTAGTTTCATCATATAAAGATACGGTGGCTTACTTCGCAACAGGTGATGCAGGATGGGGTGCCCTTAAATGGGTTCCTGAACCAGGTGCTGATTATTACATTGTTTTGGAATCAGATACCGGAATACCGGTGCTTACTGCAGTCCCGCAACATTCTGATAGTGCTTATTCTGTTACCGTTTCAGATCCTTTATCCGTCGGTGAGGACCCCGGCAAAGACAGGAATCTTACCGTTACCCTCAGGGGTAATATTCCTGAAAAGGGGGTTAAACTCCTAGCTCACCGGATGAGTAGGTGGTACAGGTACGGTGAGGCTGGTAACCGGAACCGCAGGCTGAGTTTTATTATTCCGACAGCAGATCTGCCGTACGGTATGGTTGCATTTACATTTTTGAGTGATGACAATAGATACCTGGCTTCAGCCCTGTGGATTAAAGGAGAAGCATGTGCAGGACCAGGATCAGGATCTGTTGCAACGGAGGCTGTTACAGAGGGAAACAGCACAAAGTTCATAACAGAGTGCAGAGCAGGAGATGAAAGTGCAAAAGGATATTATACCCTTACCATGAGGCGATGTGAGCCGTTTGAGATTACTGATCTGTATTTAGCTTCACTACCGGGATGGCATACCACCTGGGAAATTCCGCTTGACAGGGATGAAAGGGAAGGATGGCTGATAGCCAATGTTTATGACAGTTTTGTGGCAGAATCATTCTTTCAGGAGAGAAGAAGCAAGCCTTCGGTACTATCTATCAACCTGAATGATATAACCGATACCAGGGAGTCCATGGTGGAATATCTCCCTGAAACAAGGGGAATGAAGATAAGTGGAAGGGTCAACTATGGAAATGGTGAGCCGGCTGCTCGTCATAAATTATCACTCACCGGCCTGAATGATAATCGTTTTATTTCAACACAAACATTTTCTGATGGCAGATTCCATTTTGCCATTCCCGGCAGGGAGGGTCGAAAGGACTTGCTTCTTTCACATATTATCAGGCCACATGAAAAAATGAGTATTTCAATAGATCCTGAATATGACCCGCGCCTCGGCGCACTGCCACCGGACAATATATATCTTACAAATGCAGAAGAAATATATGTTAACAAAATTATTATTGACAACCGGCTTGAGAATATCTATCGTGATACCACTGTTGTAAGCGTCCCTGCTGCAACTGAGCAAAGATCAACAAGGGGTATGTTCTACGGTAATCCGGACAGGGTAATATATATAGATGATTATATAAGACTCCCGAATATGAGGGAGGTGATATTTGAACTTGTCCCATTTGTGTCAGTTAGAAAAGATAGGGATGACTTTTCATTAAGGGTGATAGGAGAAACTCCTTTTCCGCGAATTTATGATCCTCTTTTTCTTATCGACGGAATCCCCCTGCTCCGTTTTAACCGCTTGCTGGAATTTCCACCGGACCGTTTTGAAAGAATAGACGTCATCAATTCTCTATATATCCATGGCAACCAGATTTTTGCAGGTGTGGTTAATTTTATCTCTGTAAACCGGGATCTGGCTGGTCTTGATCTTCCTGAAGGGTCACGTATCCTTTCAGTTGATTTGCCCGGTCCTACTGTCCAAGGGGAACTAATTACTTATAGTCCTTCCACTTCAGGTATCCCGTCACTTGATAGGACTCTGTCATATATACCACTCTCCGATCCTGACAATATAACATTGACCTATGAAAGAAATCCTGTCTTAGGCAACTATATTACTGTTTTTACTGGCATTAATGAAGAGGGCAAATGGGTGAATGCATCTTCCCCTTTTGAAATCAGCAGATCTTACAGAAATAACTAGTTATCTTTATCCATATTAGAATTTCGTATTTAATTTTGTAACAAGCTTTTCAATCTATGAAAAAAATTCTTGTCATTATCATTTCTGTAATAAGCATTAACTCCTCAGCTCAGAAGACATTTTCAGCCGGGGGCTTAATGATCTCTATGGACGAAACAATTGGCGAGATTGTCGGTGTGGTCAGAGAAGATGGCTATGCTCTCGGTATCCAGAGCCTGAATGCAAAAACGACTGGAGGAAAGCTTAAAAATCCTGATGGGAATCTGGAGGGGAGTGCAATTGCTTTATTTGGCTGCAGGGATATATCCGCCTGAAAGGAAAGACTAAAAGGCTCCCCCTGATCCTGATGTTCCCAGTGAATATTTTGTTTACATTAAAAATTATACTGATAAGATGTGGATAGGGACCTATTCCGATTCAATTGTGAATGAAATAAAATCAGTTACTGGTACTGATACCAAGCTTTGGATCGGTGGTGGAGTAATTCCGGATAGCAAACGGGAATATGGATTTTATTTCGATCCTAATACAGTTCTGATGGCAGAGGCTACAGTTGAAGGCATGCAAACTACTATTCAGCAAATCAGCCAGGATCCGCTTTATTATCAAAATAATGGATGGGGAAATGGACTCACCGATCATGCCTGGTATATTAAAGCAATATTTCTGGTATACAGGGGAAAGGATTGATATCACCTGAAAGATGGCAGAACATACAACCTCGATTCTTATTTTACTCTTATTTACAGAAAAGAGAATGGCCCGAAGCTCCTGCTAAAAAAGATCTCGAGGATATTATTGTTTGGGAGAAGTTTTAAGGTCGGTTGAACGTCCATTGACTGAGAGACGAAGAGACTTCTCCTTCGCTGGCGCGGGTCTTCCCTTTTTCTACTTATGCTTTACGACAGTTTGTGTGTTAATAAAGCTTAAATCGTTTACAGGTATAACAATAAATTCTATTTTTAAGCTCCATTTGGAAAAATTGCCTCATTTGTAATTATTATTTTTTGTCTTAAATGAAAACTATATTGTTTAAGTTTTTTATACTGCTATTATTAGTACTTCCGGGAACACTGATGTTATTCTCACAGGAAACAGGCACACCCGATCCATCATATAAAATACTTGAAGAGCTGGATAAAATACATGGAGCCGACCAGCGCCTGGTTAGCGGCCCCTTTTATCATCAGGCACATTACGGTTCGCTTATAGGTTATCCATTCTGCATAAACGAAGAATGGAAGACCGGCCAGGTAAAGCTTAGTGGAATAACATATGACAACCTCCTGCTCAGATATGATATAGTAAGTAATGAGCTGGTCCTGAATACTATTAACTTAAATAATACACCATGGCAGATAAGTCTTAAAACATCTGATATTTCTTCATTTAAGATGGACAATAGGGAGTATGTTGTATTCCCGGGAAGCCAGGATGAAGACAAACCTGTTTTCTGCGAACTTGTAAGTAGCGGGCACGTTGATTTTCTGCTGCTCACGACAAAGGAATTGAGGATAACCGTTTCAGGTGGTAGCGACTATGAATACAAAAAGTATTATAAAAACTACCTCAGTAAGGATAATACACTTGTTAGATTCAGGGGCCGGAGAAGTCTTTTTAAACTTTTCCCTGACCTCAGGAAAGAACTGAGGCAGTACATATCGCAACAGGGCTTGCTCCTGGGCAAAAAGAACACTTCTGGCAGGGCTTTACTTATTGACTATTGTAACAAAATATTAAGTGAACAGAAATGAAAAATAAAATAATCATAATAATATTCTCATTTCTGTCTTTTTGCAGTCTGTACGCACAGGATGACAGGCAGGTAATATTAAATGAAAGATTTAATAACATAAGGTTTGAAGAGTTTGCCGGCATAATGAAAAGTGACTATGGAATCTCTATCTATTATAAACCGGAATGGGTCAGTAATACCAGGATAAATGTTGAAGGTGATTCACTTACCGTATCATCTGTGCTGGAAGAAGCTCTTTCTCAGGATTCTCTTAATTTTATAGGCTATAGTTTAGAATAGCGTTTTATTTTGTATCTTTAAAGGAAAAAGAAGATGGATAAAGCCGAGTTAAAAGCCGCACT
>JAYEGY010000101.1:0-9789 GCA_034659275.1 Bacteroidota bacterium
AAATATTGATACGAGATTTTATTGCACGTTGGTTTTGCTGGAAGTATTTTTCTCCGAATGGAATTTTTTGGACAAATATGCAAACAATGCAAACTTTAAATTAAATATGTTTTTAAACTGGACTCATTAATATTTATAAAAAATAAAGTTTATGGCTAAGGTAAAAAGAGTTTACACTTTTGGAGACAAAAATGCCGAGGGTAATGCAAGTATGAAAAATTTGCTTGGTGGTAAAGGAGCCAACCTGGCTGAAATGAACCTTACAGGTGTGCCTGTGCCTCCGGGTTTTACAATTACGACCGATGTTTGTACAGAGTACAATGAGCTTGGCAAGGATAAAGTTCGGGATTTGATCAAAGATGAAGTCGAGAAAGCAATAGCGAATATTGAAAAATTAATGGGAACAGAATTTGGTTCAAGAGAGAATCCATGCCTCGTTTCTGTAAGATCAGGTGCAAGAGTATCGATGCCTGGCATGATGGATACAGTACTTAACCTGGGAATGAATGATGATGCGGTTATAGGACTTGCTAAAAAAACAGGCAATGAAAGATTTGCATGGGATTCGTATCGCAGGTTTATACAGATGTATGGTGATGTTGTAATGGGCCTTAAGCCAGTATCAAAAGAAGATGTTGATCCTTTTGAAGAAATAATAGAAGCTTTGAAGGAAAAAAGAGATATTGAGAATGACACTGAATTGACAGTTGATGATCTCAAATTGATGGTAAAAAAGTTCAAAAAAGCTATAAAAGACAAAACAAATCAGGATTTCCCCACTGATCCATGGGATCAACTCTGGGGAGCAATCTATGCTGTTTTTGGCAGCTGGATGAATAAGCGTGCCAGGTATTATCGCCAGATGCATAATATTCCTGAAGAATGGGGCACAGCAGTGAATGTACAGGCCATGGTATTTGGAAATATGGGTAATAAATCAGGAACAGGAGTGGCATTTACACGCGATGCCGCAACAGGGGAAAATGTTTTTAACGGTGAGTACCTCCTTGATGCCCAGGGTGAGGATGTTGTTGCAGGCACAAGAACACCACGCCAGATAACCCGCGAAGGGTCATTGCGATGGGCTAAACTGGCAGGCGTAAGTGAAGAGGAAAGAGCTTCAAAATTTCCTTCCCTTGAAGAGGTGATGCCCGATGTGTATAAGGAACTGTTTACTATACAAAGAAAGCTGGAAGATCATTATAGTGAGATGCAGGACCTGGAATTTACTATCCAGGAAGGTAAATTATGGCTGCTGCAAACAAGGACTGGTAAGAGAACAGGTGCTGCCATGGTCAAGATAGTTATAGATATGCTTAAAGAAGGAAAAATAGATGAAAAAACAGCATTGCTCCGGCAGGAACCGAATAAGCTTGATGAACTCTTACACCCGGTATTCGATGAGAAAGAACTGAAAAATGCTGATGTGATTGGCGAAGGACTACCGGCTTCACCGGGCGCTGCTACAGGACAAATAGTATTTTTTGCTGACGAAGCAAAAAATTATCCTGACTCAATACTGGTTCGTATCGCAACATCGCCCGAGGACCTTGAAGGAATGAATATTGCCAAAGGTATACTGACAAACCGCGGGGGTATGACCTCTCATGCCGCTGTAGTTGCAAGAGGAATGGGTAAATGCTGTGTTTCAGGTGCAGGAAAAATAAGCATAAATTATAAAAACCGGACGATGAAAGCCGGTGATAAAACTTTCAAGGAAGGCGACTGGATATCATTGAACGGAACCACCGGTGAAGTATATGAATCAAAAATTCCTACAATTGAGCCACAAATGGGTGGAGACTTTGGTGAAATAATGGAACTGGCAGAAAAATATGCCAGGATGGATGTGAGAACAAATGCAGATACACCCAAAGATGCAAAAACAGCCAGGAAGTTTGGAGCTAAAGGAATAGGACTGACCCGTACCGAACATATGTTCTTCGAGGGCGACAGAATCAAAGCTATGAGAGAAATGATCCTTTCTGAAAAGGAAGAAGACAGACGTAAGGCTCTGGAAAAACTCCTGCCCTACCAGAGAGAAGATTTTGAGGGTATATTGGAAGCAATGCAGGGATATGGCGTTACTATAAGATTGCTTGACCCGCCACTACACGAATTTGTGCCTCATGAAGAGGAAAACCAGGCTGAAATGGCCAAAGAAATGAATATAACAGCCGATGAGGTTAAGTCAAAAGTAGATGCATTGCACGAATTTAACCCCATGCTCGGACACCGTGGCTGCCGCCTGGGCAATACCTACCCCGAGATAACAGAAATGCAGGCACGAGCCATCATTGAAGCTGCATGTAACCTTAAAAAGAAAGGTGTCGATGCCAAACCTGAAATAATGGTTCCCCTGATTGGTGATGTTAAAGAATTTAAACTGCAGGAACAGATAATACGAAGCGTTGCAGAAGAGGTATTTAAAGAAAAAGACGTTGAGGTGGATTACCTTGTCGGAACAATGATAGAAATCCCACGTGCAGCACTTACAGCCGATGAAATAGGCGAGGTGGCTGAATTTTTTTCTTTCGGAACCAATGACCTCACACAAATGGCATTCGGCTATTCAAGAGACGACGCGGGAAAATTCCTCCCGGTGTACCTTGAGAAAGGTATACTAAAGCACGATCCTTTCCAGATACTCGACCAGGAAGGCGTGGGCCAACTCGTCAGGATGGGAACAGAGCGAGGCCGAAAGGCAAGAAAAGACCTGAAAATCGGTATCTGCGGTGAACACGGCGGTGAACCAAGTTCAGTTGAATTTTGCCATGCCGTAGGAATGGACTATGTAAGCTGCTCACCATTCAGGGTTCCTATAGCCAGACTGGCAGCCGCACAGGCAAACCTCAGATAAATTGGAATGATGGAATAATGGAATGATGGAATAATGGGAAAAAGGAAGTTATCTGATAACCCATTATTCCATTTTAAGGTAGAGTTCGTAATCCAGTGTGAAAATATCATCGATCGCACTGTAAGCTATATTGTCAAAAAATTTGGTTGATCCATAACGGACATCAAATAATATGCGATCAATCTCAATGTGGCCGGTAAAAATCAAGGTCTCCTCTGATGTCGTAAGATCACTTACAAACTCCATTGGCTGAGTTATTCCCTTAATTGTTATGTTTCCCATTATTTTAATGGCTCCCCCCTTCAGGATTTCAGAACCTGTAATTTCAAATTTGGCCTCGGGAAATTTTTCCACGCTGAAAAAATCATCCGACCTAAGGTGATCTTCGAGTCTTTTCCTCATTCCCTCATTCTTAATATCAGTATCTTTAATACTGCTCATGTCAATGATTACAGTGCCACTAACCGGCCTGTTGTAATTCATTTCAATATCGGCTGATTTGAGTTTTATTGTACCCTCATGCTTGCCACCTACCTTCTTGCCTTCCCATAATATAACCGTCTTATCAGGATTAGCATTGTAGTTCTGTGACACTGCTAATGAAAATAATCCTGCCAGGAAGAATGTTAAAAAAATTAAATATACCTTTTTCATTTTGTTTTGCTTTAATACTTGTTTATATAATAAGACAAATATTTAAACAAAATGTTTATTCAAGTACCTGCAGTAATCATAAAGTGTCATTTATAAGATCTTTATATTACAAGCTGTCCCTCTAACGTATTCTCTTCATATACCAAATAACATGTACTTGCAGCATCTTTCTGCATCAAATATTTTATACCTTTGGGAATTAAAAATAAAAATAGATAGCAATGGTCAATAAAGAAGATCTCATGGCTTATAATATCAAAGAGCCAAAAGAAATTATTTATAATCCTGACTATGAATACTTATTCCAGGCTGAAACAGACCCTGAGCTGAAAGGTTATGAAAAAGGAGTTGTAACTAATACGGGTGCTGTTGCAGTTGATACCGGAATATATACCGGCAGGTCTCCCAAGGATAAATATATTGTACTCGATGATAAAACAAGGGATACCATATGGTGGAAATCTGAAAAAGCCCAGGTGTCGGACAATAAGCCTATAAATCTGGAGGTCTGGAACCATTGCAAGAACCTGGCCTCCAAACAACTCTCGGGAAAGAAATTATATGTTATGGATTGTTATGCCGGTGCCAACAAGGACACAAGGCTGAATATAAGGTTTATTACGGAAGTGGCATGGCAGGCCCATTTCATTAAGAATATGTTCATAAGGCCTACTGAGGAAGAACTTCAATCATTTGAACCTGAATTTGTTTTTTTGGTTGCTTCAAAAACCAGCAACGGTAAATGGAAAGAGCAGGGATTGCATTCTGAGACCTTTGTTTTCTTCAACCTCACTGAAAATATGGCCGTACTGGGTGGAAGCTGGTATGGGGGCGAATTGAAAAAAGGTATTTTTTCTGTGATGAATTACTACCTCCCCTTACAAAAGATAGCTGCCATGCATTGCTCGGCCAATCTTGGTAAAGATAATGATGTAGCTATATTCTTTGGCCTTTCAGGGACAGGGAAAACTACTCTCTCAACTGATCCTGACAGAGCCTTAATAGGTGATGACGAACATGGCTGGGACGATGACGGCATATTTAATTTTGAAGGAGGGTGCTATGCAAAATGCATTAACCTGAGCAAGGAAAAAGAGCCTGATATCTACAATGCTATAAGGCGTGATGCCCTTCTTGAAAATGTTGTGGTCAGAGAAGATGGTTCTATCGATTTTGATGATGACAGTAAAACGGAGAACACACGGGTATCCTACCCTATTTATCATATTAAAAACATTGTTAAGCCTGTTTCCAAGGCCGGTCATGCTTCCAGGGTCATTTTCCTGACTGCTGATGCTTTCGGGGTATTGCCACCTGTTTCAAAATTGAACAAGGGACAGACAAGTTATTATTTCATAAGCGGTTATACTGCAAAGGTTGCCGGGACAGAAAGAGGAATAAAAGAACCTCAACCGTCGTTCTCTGCCTGCTTTGGAGCAGCATTTCTCCTTTTGGATCCTATAATTTATGCAAATGAACTGGTGCGCAAAATGGAAATGCACGGAACTGATGCATGGCTTGTTAATACAGGATGGATGGGCGGCCCATATGGTGTGGGTAAAAGGATTGATTTAAAATCAACAAGGAGAATTATCAATTCGATACTGGATGGCTCAATTAATAATGCTGAGTTTTATGAGATCCCTGTCTTTAACCTGTCAGTGCCTGCTGAAGTTGAGGGAGTTGACAAAAAACTACTCGAGCCGGCAAAGGCATGGGAAAAGCCTGATGACTGGCATAAGTCGGCCACCGTGCTTGCCGATAAGTTTATCCAGAATTTTAAAAAATTTGCTGTTAACGACAATCTGCGAGAACTAATAAAGTATGGACCCCAACTATAAGATTTTCATACTTATCTGCATGGTAGCCTACGGACTGGGATCAATCCCGACAGCGGTGTGGGCCGGTAAACTCTTCCATAATATAGACATAAGGGAACACGGCAGTGGCAACGCAGGTGCAACCAACACTATTAGAGTTCTCGGATGGGCAAGCGGAATACCCGTCTTGATAATTGATATCGGTAAAGGGTGGCTGGCAGCCGGTCTTCCGGCTATGCTGAAATTAGTCGGCCCGGGATCTTCTGAATTAATCAACATGCAAATTATTACCGGTGTAATAGCAATATTTGGTCACGTTTTTCCTGTTTTTGCAGGCTTCAAAGGAGGCAAAGGGGTAGCAAGCACATTTGGGGTTTTACTAGCCCTCCATCCCCTGGTTACTGTACTTTGTATGGCTGTATTTCTTGCCGTGCTGCTTGTCACAGGATATGTATCAATAAGTTCAATCTCAGCAGGTATAGCTTTCCCTCTTATTTCACTTGTTTTTTTTGAGAGCCCATCAGTTATGTTCACCATTTTCGCAATACTTATTGCCCTGGCTCTCATTATAACTCATAAGAAAAACATAAGCAGGCTACTTAAAGGAGAGGAAAACAGGTTTATCTGGGAAAAACGGGATTCCTAACTAATAACTGCAGTCTTATGATGGGTGGGGATCTGAAGATCCACACCAGGGCAATATTTTTAACGTGATTGCAGCTAGTACCTGTTATACGATATCACTTCCTCCGGCTCCTTGCGATTTTTATGTTTGTAAGATCCGCTGGGATAACCCAGGGTAATTACCAGTTCAGCCCTTCTTGAATGGGGTACATCCAGCAATTCTTTTACTTTCTTTTCATTGAACCATCCGATAATGCAAGTACCAAGGCCTTCAGCTAATGCCTGTAAGCAAATGTTTTCTGCAGCTGCTCCTATATCAATCAAAGAGTAATCCTTATTTTTTAATGCCCCACCTGCCCGTGATATCAGTTTAGGTCTTTCCCGTACTATAACAATTAATACAGGTGCCTGGTCAATAAAATTATTGAAGCCCAACTCCCGGGCAGCGCATGCGTCTGCAAGCTTCTTCCTCAGTTCAGGTTCACTTACTACAATGAATTTCCATGGTTGCGAATTACTGGCTGACGGAGACATACGCCCGGCTTCAAGTATCCTCTCAAGTTTATCCTTCTCCACTTCCCTCTGATAATATCCTCTTTCACTTTGCCTTGATATAATTACATCCAGCATTTCCTTTCCTGAAATTTTAGTCATATATTTAATGCTGTTGATTAAGGTTTAAACTTCATGCCTTAAATATAACTTTTTAGTTTTATAATCTGTTTGTAATAATAATTAACTAAAGTAAGTTTCTATATATGAAAAGCTACCTGTTAACAGCACTATTGGGATCACTTATTATAATAAGCTGCAATAAAGAAGAAGTTACAGAATATAATCTCTATTATCTTGGAGGGCAGTCCAATATGGAGGGTTATGGTTATTGTTCTGAATTACCTGACAGTTTAAACAAGGTCTTCGGGGATATTCTTATCTTCCATGGTAACACATCCCCGGATGGCGATGAGCCTGACGGTAAAGGTATATGGTCACCATTACGACCGGGTCATGGCGGAGGTTTCAGCTCAGATGGAAACCACAATGATTATTCCGACCGCTTTGGTTGTGAACTAAGCTTCGGCTTAAAAATTCAGGAACTAAATCCCGATTCAAATATAGCTCTTATAAAATATGCAAAAGGAGGAAGTTCAATAGATGAAGAAGCTGCAGGAAGTTTTGGAAGCTGGGATCCCGGGTATTTGGAAGGGGAAGGCATTAACCAGTATGATCATTTTCTTACTACCGTTGACAATGCTCTGAGCATTAAAGACATTGATGGAGATGAAAAAAAAGACAAGCTGATACCCTCAGGCATAGTCTGGGTGCAGGGTGAGTCGGATGCCGCTTTCACCGAAGAGATTGCCGGCAGGTATTACGATAACCTTGATGATTTGATGAACCTTATAAGAGAAGCCCTTGGTAAACAGGATATGCCCATTGTTATCGGAAGAATCTCGGATTCAGGTAATGACCCTTCAGGCAAAGTATGGCAATTTGGGGAGACAGTAAGACAGGCTCAGCATAAATTTGCTGAAAATGACTCCCTGGCAGCAATAATCACGTCAACTGATAAATACTCATATTCAGATCCCTGGCATTACGATACAGAAGCATATATTGACCTGGGGATAGAATTTGCATTGGTCCTGGATTCCCTGTCTAAGAAATAACATCTGGGATCCATTCCAGCTTACTCAGGGCTTCCTTTATCCTTTTACATGCTTCGCTTAATTCCTCCTCTGATGCTGCAAAAGATAATCGCAGGCAATCAGGTGCACCGAAACCTGCTCCTCCTACCACAGCTACATGAGCTTTTTCCAGTATATACATGGCAAGCTCGGTAGAATCACCTATGGTAGTTTCCCCATCGCTTTTACCGAAAAAACTGCTTACATCGGGAAAGACATAGAAAGCACCCTGCGGTACCCGTATCTTAAGTCCGTCTATCTCCTTTAACAAACCACATATCAAATCCCTCCTTTTGAGGAAAGCATCTCTCATTTTTTCCTTTGAACCGCTGGTGGAATTTATGGCGGCTAGTGCAGCACGCTGGCCAATCGAGGATACACCCGAGGTAAACTGACCCTGCAGCTTGTTCACCGCTTTCGCAATCCATAAGGGGGCACCAAGATAACCAATCCTCCACCCTGTCATTGCATAGCTTTTTGACACACCGTTAACTGTAATAACCCGGTCAAATATAAAATCAAATGAGGCCATGCTCACATGCTCACCGCTGTAAGTAATATGTTCATATATTTCATCCGAGATAATAAACAGGCCTTCGTGTTTTTCAATGACCCTTGCCAGCTCTTCCATCTCTTTACGGGTATATACCATCCCCGTGGGATTTGATGGTGAATTAAAAATAATAAGCCTCGTACGCTCTGCTATTCCATCCTCAAGTTCCCTGGCTGTTATCTTGAAATCATTCTCAATACTGGTTTTGAGAACAACAGGTTTCCCTTCAGCAAGTATTATCTGATCATAATAACTTACCCAGTAGGGAGATATGATTATTACCTCTTCACCGGGATTAACAAGACTCAGTATTACATTAATGATGGAATGCTTACCCCCGGATGAAACGATAATTTGTTCCGGAGAATAATCAAGATTATTTTCCCTTTTGAATTTTTCAGATATTGCCTTTCTCAGATCAGGATATCCGGGTACGGGAGGATAATGAGTATAGTTATCATCAATTGCTCTCTTTGCCGCCTCCTTTATGTCATCAGGAGTATCGAAATCAGGCTCCCCGATACTGAGATTAATAACATCAATACCTTTCTCTTTCATATCACGGCTTTTCTGTGCCATAGCAAGTGTCTGTGATATCGAAAGAGATTTGATACGATCTGATAAGTATTCCATGAGTTACTTGTTTATTTTATAAAAACCTAAAATTAATTTTTTTTTACCAATTAACGTTCCAGCAAACACAATTTATACGTACATGGAATAATGGAATGATGGAATATTGGAATGATGACACAAAATAATCCGGAACAGTTGGAAAGACTAGCAGGGGTGTTTCTGTTTTACCGGGATTTTGCTCACCCATTATTCCATTATTCCATTAATCCAATATTCCATAAAAAATCTTACGTTTGCATAAATAATCTTATTAATTATGGAAATGGAACTATTAAAAGAAATACTGCTTGTAACGATACCGGCACTGCTTGTATTTTTAACCGCCTATCTTTTGATCAGAAAAACAATAGAAAATGACAGGGAGAAGAGACGTCATGAAGTAATCCTGGAGAATGCAAAAACCATTACTCCCGTAAGGTTGCAGGCATACGAAAGGCTGACCCTCTTCCTTGAAAGGATATCAATGGAATCACTGATTATGCGCACTCATAAAGAAGGCATGGATGCAAAGAGACTGCATTCTGCTCTTCTCAGCACAATAAGGTCTGAATATGAACACAATCTTGCACAACAGATCTATGTCTCACCACAGGCATGGGAGGTATTGAAAAGTGCCCGCTCAAATACAATAAAACTTATCAACACCATCGCTGAAAAGATCCCTCCCACTGCATCCAGCTCGGAGCTCTCAAAGAACCTGCTTGAAGCAGTAATGGAAATGGACCAGGAACCGGCAAAGGTAGCCCTGGATTTCCTTAAAAAAGAGATTTCAAGGATGCTATGATTAAAGTTGAGAATGGGTTGAATTAGTTTTATAATAAACTCATTCTTCTATGTTGAAAAACAAATTAAGTTCCAATTATTTCTATTATGTTTTTGTTGAATTGTTAATAACATAACCCTAATTATTATGTTATCAATAATTCAACACTTTATTACTAATTTCTATGCATT
>JAYEGY010000102.1:0-40421 GCA_034659275.1 Bacteroidota bacterium
CATACGAGAGTTCAACTGCTTTTTGTTTGAACTCCCTGTCATAAAATGTTCTTTCTTGTTTCATCATGGCAATTTACTACTTTTTTTGTAGCCTAACTTGCCGTCCAGTTTATTGGGGGAGTTTCAATGAGTATTTATACAGAATATTTAAATAAGCATTTAAACTTTGACCAGGTTACAAATGAGCGTAAGAAACAACTTAAGAAGATTAGTTCTATACGCGAGAATGAAATCTTAGTTTATGCAAGTGATTGGGCAAGAAAGCCTAATACTTAGATTCTCCCACAAGATTTAATGCCTTTTAAAGATCAGGTAAACCAAGTAAAAGGAGATTCAATTGATATAATTCTTGAGACACCTGGGGGTCTTGCAGAAATAGTAGAGGATATGGTCCATTTGCTCAGGAAGAAATTTCAAAAAGTTAGCATAATTATTCCAGGGACAGCCAAAAGTGCAGGTACTATTTTTACAATGGCAGCTGATGAAATACTAATGGGTAGTACCTCCGCCCTTGGGCCAATAGATGCACAAATTTTGCATAACGGGAAAAGGTTTTCGGCTGATGCTTTTTTGGATGGATTAGATGAGATTAAAAAGGAGGTTCAAGCATCGGGGAAATTAAATGCCGCATATATACCGATTCTTCAGTCTATTTCTCCTGCAGAAATTCAGCATTCAAAGAACGCTCAGGACTTTTCTAAAACATTGGTCAAGAAATGGCTTTCTGAGTATAAATTTCGAACATGGGAAAAACATAGCTCGACCAGCAAACCCGTAACCAAAAAGGAAAAACAAACAAGAGCTGACACTATAGCAACGGCATTGTGTAAGCATAGCAAATGGCTAACCCATGGAAAATCTATTAGGTTAGATGACCTTGAGGAATTACGCTTACGGATTACCAATTACGAGAGTCATCCTACATTGTGTGATGCAATAGAAAGATATTATACATTGCTGCAGATGACTTTTGATATGACAGGGATTTATAAACTTTATGAGACAATAAGCAGCCAAATATATACTTTTACACAACAAGATGCTTCTATTCAACGTAAACCTGGACAAAAGGATTTAGATACTGCACTAATAGATTTTAAATGTCCCAAATGCAAAGTTATAACGAAGATTCAGGCGGCATTTAAAAAAGGCATACCTTTACAGAAAAATGTAGTTCCTTTCCCAAAAGATAATATATTTATATGTCCAAATTGTGGTACTAAAACACCCCTTACTCCATTAAGACTTGATATTGAATCGAAAACTGGTAAAAAGATCATAACTTAAACAAGATAAGATGGAACCAAATAATAAGTATCAAATATTATTTACGAAATTAGAAGAAGCAATTAAAGAACAAGAAGAGGAGTATCAGGTTTCTTATGAACTTGACCCAATTGAAAATGAACGCATAAGAGAGCTTTCAGAAATTTGTGATAAGCTTAGTGATGAAAATGTTCAGGAGGAGTATAGTTCCTTTACTCGCTCTTAATACCTATTTAGCCTACCTTTATGATAATACCAAGCATTTGTTAGCTATTATCTTTCAAACAGTAAATCTGTGCCATATTTGAAGCTTTACTATTAAGTTAAATAGGATTATTAACCTTGCAGATTTATACTAAAATACTTCCAGCGGAATATATTGTTGATTGGTAAATGGGACGCTGGTGGGGCAAAACAGCAGAAAGAAAAATCGCAACCACTGTTAATCAAGTAGTTGCGATTTTATTCTGAGGTCGGTGGCGGATTTGAACCGCCGTACGCGGTTTTGCAGACCGCTGCCTAGCCACTCGGCCAACCGACCATTGATTGCCGTACGCGGTTTTGTCCCGAGTCCTCGGGATCTAGCCACTCGGCCAACCGACCGTGTAATCCGTAGTCCCGATTAAACGGGACGAGGGATTGCGCTGTGCTCCATAGCCTTGGCAAAGAAGCAACCATGGCTTACAAAATTACTAAAATTTTCTACAAAACAAGATCCTTATTTTTAATTTCAATTTATATATTGTATATTGCAAAATGTAAAAAACAAAATGTAAAAAATGAAAAAGCCACCAAGCCCATTTCCCGTTACCGCTTATTACGGACCTAAATATTTCTGTGACCGTGAGAATGAAATGGATAGGTTGATGAAGAATATAAAGGGAGGGAATTCAACAACACTGGTTGCATTGCGAAGACTGGGGAAAACAGCCTTAATTAAGCATTTATTTTATCATCTGGGCTCAGATTACATAACAATATACATGGATATTTTACCAACAGAATCGCTCAGTGACATGCTTAACCGCTTTTCAACTGCCATTTCATCCGCTTACCCTGAAAGCAGCAGGCTGGGTAAAAAAGTATGGAATTTGATCAAGAGCCTGAAGCCTGTCATTACCTATGATGCCCTGAGCGGCCTGCCCCAGGTGAGCATTAAAGCCACGCCGGATGAAAGCAGAAGTACAATTGCGGAGTTACTGGCCTTCCTGGAAAAGCAGTCAAAGCCTGTTGTGATAGCAATTGATGAATTTCAGCAGATTCTTGAATATCCTGAGAAACAAACAGATGCATGGTTAAGGTCTCTTATTCAGGATTTTAAAAATGTAAGTTTTATTTACTCCGGAAGCCAGCAGCATCTGATGGCAAATATGTTCACAAATCCCGGGCGCCCGTTTTTCAGAAGCACCCAATTTATGAGAATGGGTAAACTTGAGGAGTCTGTTTACCGGGATTTCATCCTGGATAAATTCAGGGAACAATCCCGATCAATAGCACCTGATATCGTTTCGGAAATATTAAGATGGGCAGACCTTCATACTTACTATGTTCAGCTATTGTGCAACAGGGTTTTTCTATCTGCGGGACGGAGAATCACGTCGGAAGGATGGAAGGACGAGGCTGATAAAATACTTAAGGAGCAGGAGTTTGTTTTTTATGGTTACAGGGAGATGCTGACGCAACCACAATGGGAGCTTTTAAAGGCTGTGGCCGCGGAAGGCAAAGTATACCAGCCCACTTCTTATGGATTCATTTCCGGGCACCACCTCGGAAACCCGGCCACCGTACTGCGATCGCTCAGATCTCTGCAGGAGAAGGAACTTATTTATCTTGAGAGTGATCAGTCCGGTGATTCATATTACGGTATATATGATATTTTATTTTCCAGGTGGGTTGCAAGGTAGGGTAATCACTCAACCAGGCGACCAATCAATAGTCTGTTATATTCAGCTATAAGGTTTATAGTGCTTGTATCACTGTCAAACACTGAATACAGGCCCTGCTCTTCCTGGGGGGGATCGCCCAGGTAGTCATCTCCCGGTTCCCAGAATATGCTTTCCCCGCCTGACCGGCCCTTCCCTGAGTATGCCCAGAAGTTACATCCTGCCAGTACATCTCTGCTGTTCACATGCTCAAGGAACTTCTCGAAAGCATTTTTATAATATATGTCCCGGTAAGAAACACTCTCAGCCGGGTCGAATCCATAGTTATCACGGGGCATACCAAATTCTTCCAGTACAATTGGTTTATTTAGTTGCCTGGCAACCTCAATATGATATCTCATATACCGGTTTGTTTTAGTTATGCTGCTGTCAATGCTTGAACCAGCATCAGGTGCAGAGGTATCCATCCATCCCCAGTTCTTTGGCCATATATGCATGGTCAGGTAATCGATATTCGGATCGGAGTGTATATTTTCAAATGCTTCCCTGGAGTATTCGCATCCATGCAGCCCCTCCGTACCTGTCGTTACCAGGTGATTAGTATCCAGTTCTTTGAAAAGGGCGGCTGTAGCCGCTATCATATCCATAAAGGCAGGTAGTTGCTCCCTGGCAAAAGCCCTCGGTTCATTCGCGATTTCCCAGGTCATTATCGTGGGATCTTCTGTGTATTTAAGTCCCGTATATTTATTCGTACGGCCAAGTATGAACCTTATATGATCATGGAATTGCCTTATGCATTCGTCGCATTCATGAAACTGTGAGGCATATTCCGTAAATTCCTGGTAGGAATTGTCCGGGAGGGCCGGGTAAGGTATGGGCCCATAGCCGTTCCAGTTAAGGTATTGAGAAAAGCCACCCGACCATTCCCAGCTGTTATTGAGATAAAGAATGGCATACTGGTCACGTTTCTTCATTTCGGCCAGCAGAAAGTCAAGTCCATCAAGCAGGTCCTCGTTATATTCCCCCGGCGATACCTGCAGGGCAGGTGTCACCCTTGTGGGTTCCCCGTTGGGCCCCTCAGCGCCCACCAGTATCCTTAGATTGTCAACCCCGATACTATCGAGTTGGTCGAGCTCCCTGATAAGCCGGTCGCGGTCGCCGTACTCACCCTGGGAACCCAGAATTGCTCCATACCAGTAATTTGCACCTATGAAATAATATGGTTGGCCTTCAGGCTTAATGAACATACCGTCGCTGACAGTGATATACTGCTGCTCCTCTTGCTGTTCCTGTGTGCTGCAACTGTTTGTCATGGCAAGTAAAGGGATAAAAGCAAGCGCAATGAGGCTTTTATTCATAAAAGTATTAAATTTTGATATCATAATATTTTATTTAAGGTTAAGTTTAATAGTGTCACTTTCAAGATTATCCGAAGAAGCAGTGATTATGACTTCTCCTTTTTTCCTTCCTGCTCTTATGACGAGCAGGCATTTGCCATGGAATGCTTTTCGTTTATCGGCCTTAAAAGGTTCCATGCTTGTCTGGCTCCCGTTATCCACACCGGCCATTGAGGCGTCACCCTTGATGGTAAACCTGACCAGGTTATCAGCATAGGGTACCTGGATGCCGTTTTTATCCACCACTGTTACCGTGATAAATGAAAGATCGGATCCATCAGAATTAATGCTACTACGGTCGGCCGACAGGGATATCCTTTCAGGCTCACCTGCGGTATGCACTTCCTTCCTGAGGACTTCCTTGCCATTGGTTTTTCCAACAGCCTCAAGTTTTCCCGGCTCAAATGGCACTCTCCATTGCAGGTGTAATTTATCGTTGTTTTTCTTTTTTGACTCAAGGGATTCATCATTAAGGAAGAGTTCCACTTCCTCACAATTAGTATATACCCATACATCCACCAGCTTGCCCGGTGTCCAGTTCCAGTGGGGAAATACATGCAGTACCGGCTCATCGGTCCATTCACTCTGGTACATGTAGTAAGCATCTTTTGGGAAGCCGCACAGGTCAAGGATACCGAAATAGGAACTACGGGCAGGCCAGGTGTAGGGTGTGGGTTCACCCAGGTAGTCAAAACCGGTCCATACATACATGCCTGAAAGGAAATCATGCTTTTTCACAATTGACCAGGTCTCTTCGTGTGTTGAGCCCCATGGTGTGCTGCAATTATCATATGATGAGCATGTAAGGTCATTATTTCCTTCATTGAAGGGCAGGTCCCATCTCACGGGCCACCTGCGTATTGAATCCGAGGGCATGTCATAACTGCCCCGGGTAGCCAGGGCGGATGTTGTTTCGGTGGCAATGAATTTCTCACCGGGGAAATCCGCAGGGAAATCTGCAAATGTTTCTTCGTGGTAATTATACCCGATAAGGTCAAGGGCTCCTGAGCGGATAACATAATTATGAGGTGCGGGATCATTGCATCCTGCCGTTATAGGCCTTGTATTGTCGAGATCCCGTACGATATCCGTCAGCTCCCTTGCTATAGTCATTCCTGTTGTATCCCACTGTTCAAGTATTTCATTGCCTATGCTCCAGATAAATACACTCGGGTGGTTGCGATCTCGCAAAACCAGGTCTTCCAGGTCCCTTCGGTGCCATTCATCCCAGTGGAGGCTGTAATCATATTCCGTTTTTTTCATCTTCCACATGTCAAATGTTTCATCCATAACAATGAAGCCCATCCTGTCGCAGAGGTCAAGGAGTTCAGGGGAAGGGGGATTATGTGCCGTCCGGATGCCGGTAAGAGTCTGATACCTGTCAGCAAGTTTCCGTCCTATTCTTATCTCCGAAACCACCCTGTAGAGGTAAGGATTGGTATCGGACCACAGGGCGGGGTCCCCGATCACCATTTCCTGGCTTATTGTAAGAGTGCTGTCACCAGCATTGATATCATCTGTTCTTACTGAAGTAACCAGATCACCTTCTGCATCATACACCGATGTGATCAGGCTTAGTTCGCCTGTGTCATCTGCCCTGTATAGAATTTTTGTTTTAACGTTAACCAGGGCTGAATCCCTGTTCACGGATGGAGTGCTTACAAAGGTGCCCCAATGATCAACTGCAATTTTCCCTGTTGATACGAGCCAGACGTTCCTGTATATTCCTGAGCCGGTATACCACCTCGAATTGGGCTGCCGGGAATTATCAATCCTCACCGCTATAACATTCTTTTTATCACCGAAATCAAGGTAAGGGGTAAGTTCATACCTGAATGAACTGTATCCATATGGTCGCTTACCCAGGTAATGGTCATTTATCCATACCTCGCTATTGCGGTACACCCCGTCAAATTCAATATAGAATAACTTACCCGAATCTTTCCTGTCGAGGCTGAATGTCTTCCTGTACCATCCAATACCTCCGGGAAGGGCTCCTCCTCCTACGGTAGCAGGATGTTCCTTGCTGAATTCCCCTTCAATACTCCAGTCGTGAGACAGGTTCAGGAGCCTCCATCCACTGTCGTCGTAGCCAGGCAGTTTTGCATTATCGTAATCACCATGGTGGAATTTCCATCCCGTGTTAAAGTTGATTTTTTCACGGGGATTTTCTGACGAACATGCCAGCAGCCCGGTAATAAGCAGTGCAGTGACAGTGCCTATTATGGGAGTTAAGAACTTACCTTTCATTACTGAGGATTTTCATATTTCACTGTTTTAAATATATATCTTCCGGGCATTTAATACAGGGAGGAGCTAAAGCTGAACAGTGGTTCTTTTACCATTATATTTAATTATACTTACAGGGCTGGCATCAAAATCAAGTTCGACGGGATTTTCTTCAGAGACCTTGATCACCTCTATGGTCCTTTCCTTCAGCATACCATCAAATTCACCCTTTTTCTCTCCTATTGTCAGTTTCTGGTCTGCTTCGTTCCATGAAAAGGATATCAGGCTATAAGAACCGTTTCTGTAATTATTGTTTACTCCTTCATCTTCGTATAGCTCGAATTGAGCATCATCCCCTGAATATACATAGAGCTTAATTGGATCGGCTTTTTTCTCGGTTGAATACTGTAATGAGGGTCCGAAAGGAATTATTGATCCTGCTTTTACAAAGAGGGGCATCTTATTCAACGGAGCTTCTGCTTCGATGCTTTGTCCTCCTTTGAAATACTCCCCGGTAAATAAGTCGTACCATCCCGCTTTTTCCGGGAGGTATACTTCACGGCTTCGTGTTTTATATTCATATACGGGGTTTACCATAAGTGCAGGCCCGAACATGTACTGGTCTTTGATATTATGTACCCTGCTGTCGGAAGCAAAATCCATGATCAGTCCTCTCATTATTGTATAGTCGTTGAGCCATGTTTGGCCTGCCAGTGAATATATATAAGGCATGAGCCGGTACCTGAGTTTATCGAATGACAGCATAGTCTGGTAGGCGGGGTGTGACTCAGGGGCAACATAGAAAATCTCCCGGTATGGGTATTGGCCGTGGGCCCTGAATATAGGGCAAAAGGCACCGAACTGGTACCAGCGAGTCATCAGTTCGCGCCACTCAGCAAGATCTTCCGGAGAGGGGTTATAATACCTGCCTTCCACTGCGAATCCCCCGATATCCATTGTCCACCAGGGTATACCTGACATGCAGAAGTTCAGGCCGCAGGGTATCTGTGCTTTGAAATCGTGCCAGCGTGCTGCTATGTCGCCGCTCCAGTTGGCTGCTGAATAGCGTTGCAGCCCTGCATAGGCTGAGCGGGTGAGTATGAATACCCGCTGGTTGGGTTCTGTTTCTCGCTGTCCTTCGTATACTGACTTTGCATTTACGAGAGCATAGGCATTGAAATACTTCGTGGCCGGTCCCAGTGCCGTTGGGTTCATCAGTGCCTTGCGTTCATGCATGGGCAGGTTGGATGAAATATCGGGTTCAGTGGCATCAAGCCACCATGCATCAATGCCCTTGCTGAAAAGCTTTTCATTTATCTGTTGCCAGAAAGCCCTCCGTGCGTCAGCATTATAAGCATCGTAAAAGGTAGAGACATATCCTATCCAGTCTTCCTGTCCTTTCTCAACATTCCTTATATAAAGCCAGCCCTTGTTTTTCATGGCTTCATAATTTTCGGTACCCACATAGTACTTGGGCCATACCGATATCATAATTTTTGTATTCAGCGAATCGTGCAAGGTCTTAATCATTGCCTCCGGGTCAGGGAACCTTTCGCTATCGAAATCATGAGAGCCCCATTTGTCAACAGGCCAGTACTGCCAGTCCTGAACAATGTTATCAATGGGTATATTCCTTTCTCTGAATTCACGGACAACAGACAACAATTCTTCCTGTGTTCTATATCTTTCCCTGCTCTGCCAGAAACCCATAGCCCACTTGGGCATTACGGGCGCTTTACCGGTAAGGGTTCTGTACCCGCTTATTACATCATCCAGGTTATCACCTGCAATAAAGTAGTAATCTATCTGATCAGCGGCCTCTGAATATAAGGAGATTTTATTGTACTCATCCTGTGGCAGGGGGTCAAGGTATCTCAAGGCTATATATGACTGACCACCGTCAGGTATCCATTCAATCCTGACATGATATTTCTTATCCTTCTCCATAGTAAGGTCAAAATGGTTATCAGAAGGATTCCATGCCTGGCGCCAGCGGTCAAATAGTAATTCGTCATCAATCCACAATCTGGCATAGCCGGAAGAGGTAAATACAAATTTATGTAAGCAACCGGTAGTGGATTGAATAAAACCATCCCATGTTACATATCCGTTATTAAGATTATAACCGTCGGGGAACTTTTGCAGATCAGGGATGAAGCGGTAATCTATCTCATCTTCCTCACGGGTGGTAAATACCTTATCCCTGTCGTTACGGAATGAGTAAGTAGCCGTAAGACCACCATCCTCTGATTCATTATTATATAATTTCAGTCCTTCAAGTTGCCTGTAATCCCTCACGTCACCATATTTGGTCCTGGAATAGTTATCCCACAGGATACCGTAGTTCCTGTTTGAGATAAGGAAGGGGATGGCGGTTTTGGTATTATACTGGTAGAGGTCAAGGTTCTTACCTTTCAGGTTCATGAAAGATGTCTGGTTGGCACCAAGGCCGTATATGGCTTCGTCTTCCGGTGATTCAAACTGTTGCCTGATGGCATAGCAGGATTCTCCATCCAGTTGAACCTCTTCAAAAGACTTACCACCTCCCTTTTTTTCTTCAAGTATAATATTGTTTTGAGGGTCAGTAAACCATACCTCCCCGGTATTTTTTGAAACATAAGCTTTTAGTTCCGGGGTGCTCAGGATGTACACCGAATCATTCTCTTCCACATTGAAGTTTATTTCAGGCAGGGTGTCCTTGATAGTCATGAGGCTGATCTTTTCCGGGAATTGTTTCCCGGGCACTGAAGTCACGTGAATTATTTTACTGGTAAGCACATCAAGCTTAATTGCCTTTTCAGGTTGTGTTTTGGTGTAGACAACAAGGCCATCGTCGGTGACTCCTATTTTTTGACCTGTACATGATGATATGTATATGCCAAGAATCAAGGATGTACTGACCAGGAAAAAATTTCTGAACATGGACTTATTCATAATAGTTGGATTTTAAGTGAATAAAGTAATTGGATCGGCATTACTACAAAGGTATCAGAATTTTAAAATTATATCCCGTTCCAGCCATTGCTATAGTTTATTAAGGTCTTTCCTGACCAGATCAAGAGGATGGGGCTTTTCATTTATGAATAATGATTTTTATATCAGTCAATTTTGCTAAAAGCACTTATGAAGGTAATGTTGAACTTGTAATATCATTTTTTGTTAATTAAATAGAGAGAAAAAACAAGGAACAAAAAGATAGTATTTAATTTAATAGTCGCTATGAGTAAAGAAAAATGGGACAGGTCAAATCTTGACAGGTATATTAACAATAAAATGTTTTATCGCATTTTCAGCCCCCTGATATCTACCATTTCACAGGGTGCAGAGATGGGTGCATTGCCTCAGATCAGGGCGGCTGTAGACCCTGGTGTAAAGGGTGGAGAATATTACGGTCCCGGGGGATTCGGAGAGATGAAAGGATACCCTGTGAGAGTTAAATCGAACGGTGCTTCGCATGACAGGGAAGCGGCACGGAAGCTGTGGGAGGCGTCGGAGGAACTGACCGGAGTTAGGATTTAAGATTGATATAAGATTGAAGATTAACTATTTAAGATTTAAGAAAATTATTAGTATTGATTAATGGTTAATGGAAATAAGATCAGTTTTTTTCTAATTCCGCCGTAGTTTGGCACGAGTCTGGAGACTCGCGCCAGCGGTGGTGGGTTCATAACTCTTTTGACCAGCTATTGTTCGAAAGGTCACGGTCGTAGAAGTATGGATTGCCCAGTTTGACGGCTTTAAGCTTGCCGGGATCTTCTATTTTAATTCTAACTTCCGGTGACGATTTAAACACTTCGGGCTTTTTATGAATTTTTTTCGTGTTACCATCCTCGTATTCAAGTTCGAGATAAACAGGCAATGGCAGTCCACCAATGTTTTTTATCACCACAGTGCCTTTTTCTGTATCTACTGAGGCCAGTTCCAGTTCCTGTGTTTTAAATTCATAATACCAGGGTAAGAGGAGCCAGTCGAGGTCATATCCTGCAACTTCTTCGAAAATGGCAAAGAGGTCCCATGCGACAGGGTGTTTATGATGCCATCTTTCGGTAAAGACTTTCCATGCCCTGTTCATGTTTTCGGTGCCGAGTTGATCTTCTATGGTCATGAAAGCCTGGGAAGATCTGCAATAGCTATTGAAATTTGACGCTATGCCCTCGAATATTGAAAATGTTGGGATCATCTGGGGTAGATCATTGGCTGTACCGGCCACCCTATTGAAAACCTGCCTGAAAGACCCTGCAGATCCTGCAGAATCGCCCTTACTCCATTTTATTCCCTGGTAGGTGGCCCAGCCTTCGTCCATCCAGGCAAAACGTCTTTCATTGGTTCCATTGTAAAAAGGGAGGTATGAGTGTGCTATTTCATGGAATATCACTTCATCGGCATTTAATTCTAGTCGCTGATCACCATTATTAACCATCATGGGTGATTCCATTCCTCCTGAGCCTTCGCCACAATTGAATACTGTCATTGAGGGCCATGGGTAAGGTACACCGGGGCATACGAAAGAGAGATATTCAATTGCATTCCTGGCAAATTGAGCGGCTTTATGATAGTGCTTACTTGAATCGGGGTAAACAGCTGAAATAAGAACCCTTCTTCCATTTTCAACCTCTACCCCGGAGGCATCCCAGAGGTGTGTTTTGCTGGCGGCAAATGTAAAATCAGGAGTATTTTCAGATTTGAATTCCCAGGTTACTTTTTCCCGGTTACCATGCTCGATGGGAAGATCATCTGCTTTAATAAGCTTAACTATCTCATCACTTTGTAAAGCATCATCCACCTTATCCATGAGGCTGGCGGGATAAACTTCTTCGGGGTTCTGTAAGCTGCCTCCTGCCCATACCATATATCCTGGGGGCAATGTGATGCTCACATCATAATTATTGAAGTCATTATAAAACTCAACTATCCCGGTGTAGTCGGTCATATCCCAGCCATAAATATCATCATACACTGCAACCTGCGGGTACCAGTATGCTACGAAGATGGCGTCATTATCATAAACACCCTGCCTTATATTGATATTGGGATGCATATAGTATTTCCAGCTCAGTTGCATATTAATACTATTTCCGGATTTCAAAGGGTCATCGAGCCGTACAAGGAGGTTGGTTGATGTCCGGCTTTGCATGAGCATCGGTGATGGTATTGTATCATCACCAATCAGCAGGTCATTGTAATTTACCTGCCTTGTCTCATTCTGAGGCGAAAAATACCAGTTACGCAAAGCAGCATCGGCCATCATATCCGGGTAACTGCGTAAAACAATCATATTAAGATCATCAGGACTCTCGTTATAATAAGTGATATTTGCTTTCCCGTTTATCCATACGGTATCGTTTTCAAATATCACTTCAGCATCCAGCTTATAGTCGGAATGATTGATCCAGTATTCAGGACCCGGCATGCCATCCATTGTCCTTGTTTTATTTTCAATAGCTTTCTGAAACTCAAGATGCACAGGCAAATCCTGGGCATAAGTGCACATTACAGGGATGAAGAGAATAAGCGATGTTAAAAACAATAATTTTTTATGACTCATGATGTTATCATATAAATTAATATAAGAGAATTTTGGTTTCCAATCTTTAAAGACCCGAAATATTATGAATTGATGCTTTCAGATATTTATTATTTAAATAAAGATATCATTCATTTAATCTCATCAATATCATCCCAGAAATACTGGAATTCTATAGCTCTGCCATCAGGGTCTTTTGCATAGAAGTGATATATCCTGTAACTGGCATTATCCTTTGGTGGAGCTTCGGCGAGGTCTTTCAGACGCCTGTAAATTTCATCCACAAGTTCCCTGGTAGGGTAGAAGAATGTAAGAAGTGCTCCAGTTTCGTTTTTTTCTCTCTGGCAGAATCCGAAAAGCATATTCCCGAAGCGGTATATACGGCAGCCTCCCTGGTCGAGCCAGAGCGCGGCCCCAACCTTCTCGGTATAGAATTTTTGCAGGCGTTTCAGGTTTGTTGTCTGGTAAAATATTATTCCTCCGTGTTCGTGCATGATAGTGGCAATTGATTTATGATAAAGATAATAACTCTGATGGAACCGATCAATAATGGAATGATGGAATGATGCCTGACTGCCGTCAGGCAGGAAATAATGGAATAATGGAATGATGGAACCGAGCAGCGGGGTGAGGCAATATTAAATCAAAACTCCCTGCCCCCTGCAATAACATCCCCCTGTCCCGACCAGAGAGTCGGGACTTCCCCCTTAAAAGGGGGATCCTTACCTCAGGCCGAAGCGATAAGATACTTTAACAAGAAAGACGTTGTTTGCTTTTTTCTCTGTGAACAGGTGATGGATATTATCCCAGACCTCGAATTCGCCTGTAGGCTGGAAGAAATCCCTCGACTGTGACCATACCAGGAAGGCGGTGGATCCGGGGAGGAATTCCCATCTTACAACCAGGTTCGATTTCCATTCATCAATACTGAAGTCAGGTATGCCAATGCCATAATCATAGGTGCCGTCGGTATCTTCATCAATACCATAGTATCCGTCTTCCTTTGTTATTTGCTCACCGGTATATTCATGGTACCTGTCTGATAACTCATCGGCCTTGGGGTTCGTAATCATTTTAAAGTTACTGTACTCGCCCGTTGCAATAAATGGCTGGCCCCAGTATTGAATTGTCAGGTCAGGCGTGATATTATAATTTACCCTGAGTGATAAATTGAGCACCTTCTGGTCTATTTTTCCAAAAATGTACCGGTCTTCGTCGTTAAAGCTCTGATGAGACACATATTGAAACTCATCATGGCGGATTGAATAGCCGGGGCTTATGGAAACCCTGAGAGTATTCAGCGGCCTTAGTGTAATGCCAAAGTTATAATTATAGTTCACCGACACTTTTTCGGCCATACCGTTGATAAAAGTTCCTGCGAAGAAGGAAATTTTCTTTCTGTTATCGGTTGAGAAATTAACTCTGTACCTCCAGCTACTGGGCATATACATTGTAGGTCCACCCCTTAGCATAGTATTAGACCTGTTAAGCCAGCCAAAACCACCTCCGGTACCTGCATTCCAGAAGTTTTTAAAATTGGCGTTAACATTCCATTCATACCCAATGCCGAGCAGGTTCCCTCCGAAATCATTAGCTATATACACATCATTATTCAGGTTGAGGTTCCTGAAGATGCTGAAAGGTTCTGTAAAATTATATCCTGTCCATAATGCGTTAATCATCTGGTCGGCTTCCCTCTGGTAGCCCATATCATTTATTTCCAGGCCGGGACTTTTTAATTTTGACATGTATAGGAAGTTCCATTTTCCCCCTATTTTTCCGGCCTGGATTTTTCCCCCGAAACCGGTAAGGCTCGTCCTGTCAGTGTCCAGCTCAACATGTTCAGCATCAGGGCGCTGGTAGTACCTGGCAGAAGACATCTGCGTCCTGGTTATAGCTTCTGGGGAACCCTCAACATGGCTCATGTAAATACTTGTGCTGAACATATAATTCCTATCCTTGAAGAACTGTGTGAAATCAAGGCCTCCAGTTGTAGCATTTTTATGCAGGTAATCCATCCCAGTATCATCCAGGCGGCGTATTGTACTGGTGACTGCACCTCCGATTATAGTATTTCCTTTATTGAAATCTTTCTGCACTCTTGCCAGTGAATAGTTGGTAAGAGGTTCAATGACCTGTGTTGATCTGTGCCCGGCACTATCTATCTCGGCTTTCACTTCTGCAGTGACGCTTTCAATGAAGCCCACTGATATTCCATTCTTTGTTTTTCCTGTAAGCTTGGCAGCCCCTATTATATTTGTAAATGCAGGCACATTAGCATATTCATTGGTATCCAGGGCTGGGTATCCATGGGGAGTTCGGCCTATCCGCCTTGAATAGAACAAGTTGTCGTTTCCTATATCACCGTCGCCCAGTCCTACATTAAAACTCGTTATGCTACTGCCCTCAATAAAGAAGGGTCTTTTTTCCTCGAAGAAGGTTTCAAAAGCAGTAAGATTCACTTCCGAGGGGTCGGCTTCAACCTGCCCGAAATCCGGGAAAAGGGTAAGGTCGAGTGTCAGGTTGTTGGTAACACCAATCTTAGCATCAAGACCGGCCTTTAATTTTGGATCACTGCCTGTCCTGAAGGGATTGCCTTCTTCCGGCTCGTAAGTGTTGTATGACGCCACTCCATAGGGCATGATATCAAACTGTTTCCTGGGCTCAACTCCCTCCAGTCCACCCAGTTCACCTGCAAGATGAACGATACCGGGAGCATCACGTGGTATTGCAGGCCAGAAACTCATTTCCTGGTGCCTGAATATCTGCCGGGCAACTATCATCCCCCATACTTCATCCGAGTTTTTCTTAAACCTCAGCTGGGTAAAAGGTATTTTCATTTCTGCGGCCCAGCCCCATTCGTGCATGCTCGTTTTTGCCTGCCAGATGGGATCCCAGGTGGGGTCTTCGTTCTGGCCGTCGTTTGACATTATCATATCAAACCTTATACCGGCAGAACTGACACCGAATACAAATAATGTACGAAGGTCATGGTAACTGTCGAGACCGATAAAGACAATATCGCCCTCAGCATTATCCCGGCGGCTCATCCTGTTGGTTATACTATCAGGCGCTGAGTCAAGGGCTTTTATTGCGACATAGAGGTTGGTATTGTCAAAGCATATTTTGAATTCAGTTGGTTGTGAGGGAGGCCTGTTCTCATATGGCTCATGCTGGATCAAACCACCTTCCCAGTGGTTATGCATCCATGCTTCGTCATCGAGATTCCCGTCAATTGAGGGGGCATTCTCGATACGCACGGCTTCATAATACTTTTTCTCTTTTGGTGTATCCTGGCCTGATGCAGAAAAATAAAGCCCCACAAATAATATGAGGATTAAAGTCAGGTTCTTCATCTTTGCTTTTTAGTGTTATTTGTACTAAAGACGAACAAGTCCGATTAATGTTGCAGCGATCTCCTTGATTTAAGATTTAAGAAGTCAATCTTATTCCGAAATCTGAAACAAATCTAAAATCACAGTGCTCCCTGCCGGTCAGCCGTAGTCCCGAGTAATCGGGACTACGGCTGACCCCTTGAAATAACATCCCCCTGTCCCGACCATAGAGTCGGAACTTCCCACTTCAAAGGGGGATCCTTATCTCATCCCGAAACGGTATGAAAACTTGATAAGGAATACATTATATGGTTTTTCTTCACCGAAGAGTGTATTGATATTATCCTGCAGTATGAATTCTCCTGTTTGCACGTATGCATCCCTTGTCTGTGACTATACGGCATACAGTGTTGAGCCCGGTGCAAATTTCCACCTCAGTACCAGGTTGGAAAGAAACTCATCAAAGTTAAAGCTGGGATTCGTGAATGAATAGTCGGTATTCCCGTCAGTATCTTCATCGATATAATATCTATTTTCCGTCTTATTTATCTCATCACCGCTGAATACATGCTGGCGGTCATCATATGAACCGGCCATGGGGTTCGTTATCTTTTTAAATCCGGAATAATCGGCTGCCGCAAAGAATGGCTGTCCCCAGTACTGTATTGTCAGGTCAGGGGTGATATTATAGTTTATGCGCAGTGACATGCTAAGCACTTTTTGTGCCAGGTCTGCAAAAATATAGGATGTCTCTTCTGCTTCATTCTGCAGCGCGTCAACATACTGCAGTGCTGTCACTGTTGAGGTGTAGGAAGGGGTGAGGCTTATTCTCAAAGTATTAACCGGACGGTAAGATATAAACAGGGTTGCCGAATTTCTTGTCATATAATCTTCCCTGCCCCAGAAGTGGTTACCACTAAGGCTCAACCTGAATTTTTTCCTGTTATCTGAGTTAAGGTTATAATACATACCTTTTCCACCCGGCGTTCTCATATTTGGGCCTCCCCTTAGCATGGTTGTGGATATGGCTCTGCTGTTATAATTAAAGCCCACAGAAGCATTCCAGAAGTTTTTAAACTGTGTGAACACTGACATGTTGCCACCATGCTGTTTAAAGGTAAAGCCATAGTCCCACATGGTAAACAAGTTGGCGTTAATCCTTATTCTGCGGTATATACCCTTTGGTTCGTTAATGTTATAGGCTGATCACAGGGCGTGCATCATATCATCTGCTGCCCTGATGTATCCCAGGTCGTTAATTTCGAATCCGGGTGACTTGAATGTTGAGAAGAGCATGAAGTTCCAGTTGCCACCGATCTTTCCGAACTCCATCTTACCCCCTGTACCGCTCAGGCTTGTTCTGGAAGGGTCATAGTCCATATGTGTGGCATCAGGGCGCTGCATGAAATGTCTGGCCGACATCTGTGTTGCGCTGATAGCCTCTTCTGATCCTTCAACCTGGCTGAAAGCGGTATTGATGGAGAGCTTCCAGTTTTTATCGTTAAAATGCTGTGTAAAATCGAGTCCGCCCGTCAGTGCAGAGCTGTGAAGGTAATTAAGGGGTGAGTTCTCAAGGTCTTCCACGGCTTTAAGGTCGCGGTAAGTATGTGTCAGCATACCGCCTATCATTGTGTTGCCCTTATTGAAATCCTTTTGTACCCTTCCAATGAAATAGTTGGTCAGGGGCTCAACTTCCTGTTTTGATCTATGGCCCGCACTGTCTATCCTGGCGTAGGTTCTGGGTGTTACGGTCTCAATGACACCTATTGACAGTCCGTCTTTTGTTTTCCCTGTCAGTTTTGCGGCACCCAGTATGCGTACATTCCTTGGTGTTTTGGAGTATTCACCGTTTTCGAGCCGGGCATATCCGGCCGGACTCTTACCTATCCTTCGCGAATAGAAAAGGTTATCATTACCCATCTCACTATCTCCTACACCTATGCTGAGGCTGGTAATATTATTACCTTCGATAAAGAATGGTCTTTTCTCCCTGAAGAAAGATTCATAGGCAGTGAGGTTGACCTGTGAGGGGTCTGCTTCCACCTGGCCAAAGTCGGGGTTTATGGTAAAATCGAGTGTAAGGTTATTTGTTACGCCCAGCTTACCGTCAAGTCCGGCATTGGGGATAAAGTCGCTGCCGCTGAGGAAAGGATTACCTTCCTGTGCCTTATAATTCTCATAACTGGCAACGGCGTAAGGCATCAGGTCAAAGATCTTTTTTGGTTCAATATCCTCTAATCCATCAAGTTCACCATACATATGAACCAATCCTGAAGTATTCCTGGGTATTGGTTGCCAGAAACTCATCTCGGACTCCCTGTAATTGAGCCTGAATATTTCCACACCCCATACTTCATCGGTATTTTTCTCGAAGCGCAGCTGTGTAAGAGGTATCTTCATCTCTGCAAACCAGCCCAATTCATGGATGGCTGACTTAACATGCCATATGGGGTCCCAGCTGGGATCTTCCACCTGGCCGTCATTGATATGCATAAGGTCCATCTTAACGCCGGTGGAGCTTACAAGGAAGGTGAAGCCGGTTCTAAGGTCATGATAACTGTCAAAGGACAGCCCCACATAATCGCCGTCTACCTCGTCCCGGCGTGTCATCCTGTTAATAATACTGTCGGGTGATGAGTCGTATGCTTTTATGGCGACATAGATATAGTTATCGTCATATAATATTTTAAACTCAGTGGGCTGAGTTGGTTCTTCACCCTCATATGGTTCAAACTGGGTGAAACCGGATCCCCATTCGCCCCCGTTCCATTCATTTTCATCATGCTGCCCGTTTATAGTAGGAGCATTATCTGTCCGTGTGGTATTATATACCCTTTTTTGTGTTTCCTGGCTGAAAGTATTAAGACTTTAAAATGCCAGTATGGAAAAAGTAATTGCAAAAGTTTTCATATCAAATTTTAGTTTAGCAAAATGACGATGAAAAAATTAAAACATTGCAAATGCTCGAAAAATGAGCCAGGCAGATGATTTATAAAACACACGTAACCAGCATATTAACGGGCTGAAAAAATTTTTAACGGATGAAACAAGATTAATCGTCGTATAGTTGGAGGAACTCATACGTGTTTCCCTGGTGGTCAAGGAATCGTATAAAATCGTTTTTTGAGATTATCAGGGATGCTGTATTATCATTTGGGTGGAAGGAGAGATTATCAAAATCAAGAAGCTTTTTATCTATAAAAAGATGAACGTGTTTATCCCTGTCATTTATAAAGCCAAATGGCGATACTGACCCCGGATTAAGGCCAAGATATTTCTTCAGTCTTTTCTCGGAGGCGAAGGTCAGTTTACCCTGTTTAAGCCTTGACTCGAGGTCTTTCATATTCAGCTTTCTCAGGTGTTCAAGGATTACGAGATAGTGTTTATTGCCTTTATGATTGCGCAGGAATATATTCTTACATCTTCCTGAATCATAATTTTTCCAGTACCTGCTTGCTTCTTCTATTGTATTTACAGGCGGATGTTCGCGGTAATGAAAGGGAATATCAAGATTGTCAAGTAGTTCGTAGAGCTCTTTTTGTCCTCTCATTATTTTTTATTCCTGTCTTTCTATATACTTAAAATCTATTTCGGCAAGAATAGCAAGGTCTTCACCGGCCTCACGGCTATCAGGATCTTCAGGGTCATAGATCCAGTGGATTGCTATTGGTATACCTTCCTCTTTCAGTGATTTCATTATCATTATAATATCAAACAGGAATTTTACAGTAGATGAATTAAAATATTCAAGGTCCAGTTGGAATATAAAAGGATTATTTTCGGTATATATTGATTTGTCAGTTATAAGCATCTTTTTATAGTCCGATAACCATTTCACCACCGGTTCATATATCTCCCTGACATTTTCAGGCCTGCTGAATCCTTTGATCCTAAAAACATTATCCTTATGTGACAAAGTTATTTCAGGCATGACTTCTGATGGTGGGATATAAAGTTTTTCCATTTTTTCAATTCTTTAGTACAAATATGCAATTTCCCGTCAAATAAGTCAATTATTCTTCATTGAAGAGTTTGCCTTTCTCATTTTCTTCAATATACCCTTTGTCTTCAAGCAGGTTATTTCCTTCTGAAGCTTCCACTGCAAGTTGATCGCAGCGTTCATTACCCTGTGTTCCGCTATGGCCTTTCACCCATTTGAAAGTAACATTATGTAAACGGTACACTTTAAGGAAACGTCTCCACAGGTCTGAATTCTTTTTTTTCCTGAATGCTTTTCTTTCCCATTCGAGCACCCACCCTTTATTAACAGCATCAGCGATATATTTGGAATCAGTGTAAACTACAACATCAGAACCTTTATATTTCAGTGCTTCCAGGCCTTTAATTACCGCCAGTAGTTCCATCCTGTTATTGGTTGTAAGTTTATATCCTGCTGACAGTTCTTTCTTATACTTATCGGTCTGAAGTACTACCCCGTAACCACCGGGGCCGGGGTTTCCCTTTGCAGCGCCATCGGTAAAAATTGTAATTTTCTTATTCATTTTGATTTACGCGGGTAAATTTATTCCTGTATTGCTTATAAACAATTTAACTGCAATAGCGAGGAGGGTAATACCGAATATTTTACACGTAGGGTTTTATTATTATCTATGGTTTTATTATTATTATTCGTATTAATTCGCCCTAACATCCCCCTGTCCTGACAATGATCAGGACATCCCCCTTAAAAGGGGGATTAGCGATTATTCGCGTACATCCATTTCTTCGACAAGGTGGCTTGCCCCGGCATAAATATCCATTATCCAGAGCACATAACGTATGTCAACGCTTATGCATCTCTGGAGATCGGGTTCAAAAGTCACGTCACCGCTCATAGCTTCCCAGTTGCCATCGAAAGCCAGTCCTATCAGTTCGCCTTTACCGTTGATCACAGGGCTCCCGGAGTTGCCGCCCGTGATATCACAATTCGTGAGGAAGCATATGGGCATATGGCCTGCCGGATCAACATACTTGCCGAATTTCTTCTGCTCATACAGTTTTATGAGACGGTCAGGGAGATCAAATTCATAATCGCCGGGCACATATTTTTCCATTACGCCTTCCATGGTGGTATAGTGCTTGTATATAACAGCATCTTTAGGCTGGTATGGCAGCACCGAACCATAGGTCAGACGCATAGCGAAGTTAGCATCAGGGTACTTAACGAGGTCAGGGTCCATTTCCCTGAGACCTGCAATATAGAGACGTCTGCCTTTATTAAGGTTTGTATCGAACTGGCCTAATTTCTGGATAAGATCCCTGTACAACATCATCACATCCATCCCGTTTTTCAGGGCAGGGTCGGTCTCAAGTTTTTCGATATCGAGACCGGTAAGGAAATTCATTAATTTATCTTCGGTGGTGAATATTGAATTCTCGAACATGTTGTCAACATATTTATCCACATCGCCGCCGAATTCGTCATCAATCTGTGCCACAAAATCGGGCCAGTATATAGGATCAATATCCTCCCTGAAAACTTTTATCATGGCTTTTGTTGCCTTCCTGTCGGTTGGTGGGTTATAGTCTTTATAGAATCTTTCCGCTCTTTGTTTCAGTCTTATTATGGCTTCATTCACAGCATCTTCATCATCTCCCGAAAGTGCTGAAAGCAAGCCCTGGGCGTTCCGGGCCATGGAAGGTAATTCAGTGCCCCGCAGGAGGCATTCGGTCAAATACTTATGTGCGTTATAATATTCAGTCCTTCCTTCGATAGATGCTTGAATCAGTTCAAGGGCATTGCCATATAATTCTTCTCTTTTCCTGTTTTTACTGACCCAATCACTGAATCTGTCCTCAAGTTTTTCTTTCTTGGCTTTCACATTGAGTCTTTCGAGTCCCTGCTTCTGTCCTATTGAGAATTTCCAGTAATTGGATGATCCCGAATATTTGGACGCATACTGGATATTTACTTGAGGATCGGCCATCATATCAGCCATCAGTATTTCCTGCCTTATGCCCCGTATTTTAATCCTGTTGGGATGGGTAATGGACAATACTTCTTCAACTCCATATGAAGTCATATATCTCTGTGTTTCTCCGGGGTATCCCAGGATCATGGCAAAGTCATCTTCATCAATACCTTTAGCTGATACCGGCAGGTAATATCTGGGTTTCAGAGGTACATTATCTTCGGAATACTCGGCAGGCTGGCCATCGGGGCCCATATAAACGCGGAATACGCTGAAATCACCCGTATGGCGTGGCCATTCCCAGTTATCAGTGTCGTGCCCGAATTTACCTATTGATGAAGGTGGGGCACCAACCAGTCTCACATCATTATATGTTTCATAAACAAGAAGATAATAATTATTGCCTCCGAAGAATGAATTTACATTTGCGTGGTAGTGGTTGCCTTCTGTTGCTTCGTTTACTATTTTCCCCCTTACACTGTTAATGATTTCAGCTCTTTCACTTTGCGTCATCTCATGTGTCACATCCTTTAATACACGGTCGGAAACATCTTCTATTCTTACGAGGAAGGTAACGCTCAGACCCGGATTGGGCAGTTCTTCATCCTTCGACATTGCCCAGAATCCGTCTTTCAGGTAATCATGTTCAACCGTACTGTGTGATTGTATTGTTCCATAACCGCAATGGTGGTTTGTCAGAAGCAGTCCCTGGGAAGATACTATTTCAGCAGTACAGCCTCCACCGAATATTACAATGGCATCTTTTATGGAGGGTTGATTAAGGCTGTAGATCTCTTCAGCACTCAGCTCCAGGCCGAGCTCTGTCATTTTGCCCATATTCAGTTGTTCAAGGAGTGGCAGAAGCCACATTCCCTCGTCGGCCTTCAGGCTCATATTCATGCTGATAACAAGGGCAATAAATATTGATACTAATCTTTTCATGAATTTTAAATTTATTTATGATTTACGATAATGAAGTCTCAAATATACTATTTAATACTATTAATAGTCAAGACTTTTTTCCCGAAAAAGCTCCATCTGTGAATCTCCCAGATTAAATGTTTTCCTGTGATATGGTGTAACTCCGTATTTAACAATGGCTTCTCTGTGTTCGGGTGTAGGATATCCCTTATTGGTCTTCCATCCATACTGGGGATACGTATCATGCAACTTAATCATATACTCATCACGGTATGTTTTTGCCAGCACCGATGCGGCTGCGATTGACATGAACTTACCGTCGCCCTCTATAATGGTTTTAAAAGGCATCTCTTTAAAGGGAATAAAATAATTGCCATCGACAAGGAGAAATTCAGGTTTTTTAATAAGCCCTTCAATTGACAGGTGCATGGCTTTATATGTTGCCCTCAGAATATTTATATGATCAATCTCATTATTATCAACCATGGCCACATTCCAGGATACAGCTTTTTCACAGATCTCTTTTCTAAGCACTTCGCGTATTACCGGTGACAGTCTTTTTGAATCATTAAGTATCTCATTCCTGTATCTTTTAGGGAGTATTACAGCCGCAGCCACTACCGGGCCGGCAAGTGCTCCCCGGCCTGCTTCATCGCAGCCGGCTTCCATAAATTTTCTGTTGAAAAATGACCTGAGCATATTCTTAAGGTTTAATTCAATAAGGGATTAACAGAACAAGGAATTAAATGTATGAATTGTACATCCAAAAAAAATAAAAAAACACAGACCTTTTTAAACCATTTTGTTAAAAGCCTGTTGATTTGTCTCTTTTTTACACAAAAAATGCAAATAATATTGTTAATTATTTGTTAATAAAAATTTTTTCCTATTTTTGATAATCCATACTTCTTATCCGAAAACAATGCATTATAGGGGGAAAATAATAATGCTTGTGTTAATGGCTGTTGCATGCCAATGTTACAGCCAGGATATTTCACATCAGGTTTTAGCACCCATGACAAGGGTTGCTGATATTAGTTACTATAATGTAAGTCAGACAGTTGGAGAATCTATTGTAGAAGGATTGGATGCCAGTAATTTTTACCTCACCCAGGGATTCAACCAGCCGAGTATTCATGTTGTAAGCTCAAAGCCATCTGAAGGCAGCGGGGTTGAAGTTTATCCAAATCCGGCGGTAGATATCCTCAATGTCGAATTATTTGGTTTTGAAAGGACGGATTTCGAACTTGTTATTTTTGGGTTTAACGGTGCATTGTTTCATAAGCAGGAAATTTCATGCGGAAGAGAGCACTGGAATATTGAGTCAATAGATATAAGCAATTATAAACGGGGCCTGTACTTCGTACGTGTCCGGTCGTTTGATAACAGGATTTCACGCTTGTTTAAAATAGAAAAGATGTAAGGAGGACTTAATGATGAAATACAATAAACATATTTCAGTATTCTTTTTCGTACTGGCATCACTTGTTGTGGCAAAGACACAGGAGGTTCCATATGGAATTAATTACCAGGCTGTTGCACGTGACAGCTATGGTAATGAGCTTACGAATCAGGAGATAGATATACGTTTTACTGTTATATCAGCCACCCCTCTGGGAACTGTTCAATACCAGGAAATGCATAATAATGTTTCAACTTCAAGGTTTGGCGTTTTTTCTGTCACCATTGGCAAGGGTACGCCAATAACGGGTATCTGTGAGTCATTTTCTGAAATAGACTGGGAATCGGCTCCCCATTACCTTAAAGTGGAAATAAAGTTCTCCAATGATTTTCTAGATATGGGTACGATGCAATTCCTCAGTGTACCATATGCATTATATGCAGCAAAATCCTTGGAGCCAGGACCGGAAGGACCTCCCGGCCCCAAAGGGGATAAAGGTGACCCGGGTGATCCGGCCACTGATGACCAGACCCTTTCATTTGATGGTGAAAACCTTAGTATTGCGGGCGGGAATGTAGTGAATCTCAGTACATTACTTAATGTGGATGATGCTGATGCCGATCCTTTAAACGAGATCCAGGACCTGAGAATTGAAGATAATATACTCAAAATAACAGGAAATGTTGACCCTACCAATATTAACCTGTCGGGATATCTTGATAATACTGATGAGCAAGACCTTTCTTTTAATTCTTCCGACAGTACTATAATGATCAGTAATGGCAATCCGGTTGATCTGTCTCCCGTTCTGCGAGATGCCGATACCGACCCTGCCAATGAATTGATCACGGGTGTTTCCATTGACGGTACAGATCTTGTAATTAATGAAGGAGTGAATGAGAAGAGGGTGGACCTGAGCAGTAATGTCATTGCTTTCAGGGCTAAAAAGACTGTAAACACAGATGCTGCAATGCCCCTTTCAAATGTAGACTTTATTCCTGACACCCAGGAGTTTAATGACGGATTAGATTTTAATATATCGACAGGAGAATTTACAGCCTCCCACGATGGCATATACACCTTTAATATCACTTACAGTGCTGATGGGAGTGGCAGTGGCAGAGCTTTAATGATTTACAAGAATGGTAATCTTTATGAAAATCTTGGCGAGGATATATCAAGCGGCACCAAATTATACAGGTCGGTTACAATAAAATTAAGCAGTCAGGATAAAGTTAAGCTAGTCATTCATACAGGCACGGGGACTGCTATTGGGACAGGTAATTTTTCCGGGTATAAAGTTTTCTAGCAGCTGGCTTACCGCTCAGCCTCCATCAAAGGCCTGTATTTATCCATCAGTTCCTTATTCAGATCCAGAGGAGGTTCTGCAACTTCAGGCAGCAGTGATTCATAAGGGTGTTCCTTTGAATATTCCCTGAATTCTTCCTTTATTGATTCGAGTATTTTATCCTTTGTGAGCAGGTCAATGGCTGTTGATGCCATCACTTTTGCACCTGTATTAAGTCCCTTCCATGCTGCAGAGCCGTAGTATGCTGAAACAGCCGACCAGTGATGGCCGATCATTCCGGGTACACCGCCGGGGAACCTGAGGGTTGCAGTAGGGGCTACAAGCGTTACTTCGCCTACATCCGATGATCCTCCACCTACCTGTATTCCTGAAGGCTTTTTAAGCTTTGATACTTCTTCAGGGTATCCTTTTTCTTCAACACCCAGCTCTTTTTGCAGGGCCCTGGCAAATTCATTTTCCTTCTCCGTCCAATCAGGCATTCCCACCAGTTCGATATTTGACTGGATCAGTTCAGCCATTCCACGGTTGCTGTGCCTCTGGTGAATGCCCGTGAGAACCCTGACTTCTTCCAGGCGGGTATCAGTAGCCATAGCTGCACCTTCTGCACATTTAACCACTCTGTCATACATATTCTGGATACGCCCATCGGTGTTTCTTACATAATACCAGACCGAAGCTTTATCAGGGACAACATTGGGAGCCTCTCCTCCTTCCATGATTACATAATGCAACCTGTGTGTGTAATGCAGGTGTTCCCTAAGGTAATTGGTTGATATGTTCATAATTTCAACTGCATCCAGAGCACTCCTTCCGACCCATGGTGCACCGGCCGAATGAGCTGTTTTACCGGTGAAAGTGAAGATAACCGATATAAGAGCATTGCCGCTTACCCCGAAGCCGGTAGACATACCTGATGAGGAATGATTATCGATAACAGCATCAACATCATCAAAAACACCTGCCCTCACCATATAAGGACGGCTGATAACCGTTTCTTCAGCAGGGGAACCAAAGAATTTTATTGTTCCTTGAATATTATGCTCTTCCATACTTTTCTTGACGGCTATAACTGTGGCAACTCCTGCTGTTCCCATCATATTGTGACCACAACCATGTCCGGGCGCACCTTTTATCATTGGGTCCTGGTAAGGCACCCTTCCTTTCTGTGAAAGCATGGGCAGTGCATCAAACTCTCCCAGTACACCTATTACAGGCTTACCTTCGCCCCATGAGGCAACAAAGCAGGTAGGCATACCCGCTACATTACGCTCAACTTTAAAACCTTCTTTTTCCAGGGTTTCAATAAGTAAGGCAGAAGATTTGAATTCCTGCAGACCAAGCTCGGCATATCCCCATATCTTATCCGCTATTTTACCAAACCTCTTAACTGTGCTTTCTTGCTCAAGGTAATTGAGAGCTGTTTTCTTTTCCTTGTAAAGGCTGGCTTCTGGTACATCTATAATATTCTCCTGGGCGCCGGCAGAAAAGGATAAAACAAGAAATATAGATATAAAGGGGATAATAAGTCTAAGGAATCTCATGGTTATTTAAATATTGATTAATAAATCAAAGATAGAAATTAAGAAGCTTATTTTGGTAAGACAGGGATATGATTTTATAACATGTTTTTCTTATGGAATACTGGAATAATGGAATATTGGAATGATGGATTTATGGAATATGATTCAGCAAAACGGGTTTATTATTTTTTTTCGGTTGAGGCAAGTGCTATTACAGTACCAATTGCAATGCCAGCTATATTGAGCCCAAGGTCCTGCAGTTCGAATGAGCGGAAAGGGATGAATATCTGGAGCATTTCCGCAAAGATGGCAAAGAGAATGAGGAACAAGAGGGTTATTAGAATGGTCTGTTGTTCAGATTTGTATTTCACAAATGAAATTATCGCCAGGATAGCAAGCAATATATGTTCGATGAAATGAACCGGGTAGTCCAGACGTATGGGTATTGGTTTCCCTCCTATTCTTGGGACAGGAAGTTCCGGCAAAAGCGCAAGGGTGATAATCAGGATAACCCATAATGCCAGGAGAATTCTTGCATAGGGTCTGAATTTATTTATTAATTTTCCCATTTCCTGTCTGATTGAAGTGCAAAAGTAGTAAATTCTTGCTAGTACCATACCAAAAAGCTACTTTTGCAATAAACAGAGGATATATGGTTTCTACAGAACAGATAAAAGGGATTACAGAACGCCGGGATGCGTTGAGGAGGTATCTTTGACATTGACAAGAAGAAAATTCAGATAAAAGAGGAAGAAAAGTTAACCAGGGAACCCGATTTCTGGAATGATCCGGCTGCAGCAGAGAGGGAAATGAAAAAAATTTCAGGGCTTAAGGCCTGGATCACATCATACGACGAGATGAGCACCGCCGTTGACGACCTGCTTGTGATTTATGATTTCTACAGGGAAGGAGAAGCAGGGGAAAAAGAACTTGATGATCAATATAGTACTGCACTTAAATTTGTGGAGGAACTGGAGCTGAAAAATATGCTCCGAAAAAAAGAAGACCAGCTGGGAGCCTACCTTAAGATAAATGCAGGAGCAGGAGGAACAGAAAGTAATGACTGGGCCGACATGCTTATGAGAATGTATATCAGGTGGGGTGAACGCAATGATTATAAGGTCAAAGAACTGGATTTCCTTCCCGGTGATGAGGTTGGTGTCAAATCAGTCACTTTGGAATTCACGGGTGAAAGAGCATATGGTTACCTTAAAAGCGAGAATGGCGTGCACAGGCTGGTGAGAATATCCCCCTTCAATGCACAGGGCAAGAGACAGACCACTTTTGCTTCTGTTTTTGTCTCACCGGTAATTGATTCACAAATAGATATAGAAGTGAACCCTGCAGACATTAGCTGGGAAACATTCAGATCGAGTGGTGCCGGAGGGCAGAATGTAAACAAGGTGGAAACTGCAGTGCGTTTACGCCATAATCCCACCGGTCTTGTTATTGAGAACCAGGAGTCACGTTCCCAGATGAAAAACAAGGAAAATGCCATGCGCATACTGAAATCGCATCTTTATGAGTTTGAGCTCAGAAAACAGATGGAAGAAAAGAATAAGATTGAAGGCCAAAAAAAGAAAATAGAATGGGGCTCACAGATAAGATCCTATGTCCTGCATCCATATAAGATGGTTAAAGACCTGAGAACAAATTATGAGACCGGTAACGTTCAGGCGGTTCTGGATGGAGACCTCAACCCTTTTATTAAAGCTTACCTGATGGAATTCGGAGGGGAATGACAAAAAGCATAGATTATTAAAGACTTATTTCTTTTAACTTTGCCCGGTAAACATCATTAACTGGAAAATGCCGGAAAAAGAAAAACTTTTTGAACAATTTCCACCTGTCAGCACCGATGAGTGGATGATGAAGGTTAAGGCTGACCTTAAAGGCCAGGACTTTGAACGTAAGCTTGTCTGGAAAACAAGGGAGGGATTCAGTGTGAATCCTTTTTATCGCGAGGAGGACATAAGAGACCTGCCGCATATAGATAATCCGCCCGGGGAGTTCCCTTTCCTGAGGGGCATATATCCAGGGAGGAATGAATGGTATATAAGGCAGGATATCAACGTTATAAATCCGGCTGAGGCAAACAGGAAAGCCCTGGATATACTTAACAGGGGTGTTACTTCTCTGGGATTTGTGTTCCCGGGAGACACCGAATATACTCCTTCCCTTATGGACACCCTTCTGAAAGGGATTTACTGTGAAAGCATTGAAATTAATTTCTCACCTGAGGGAGGGGCAAAAGAACTTTTCGGTGCCTTTGCCGAATATCTCAGGAAGAAAGGGGTAAAACCAGGCCTTGTCCCGGGTGCTGTTGAAACTGACCCTCTTGGCAGACTGATGGTAAACGGAGACTTATGTCTTCCGGTAAACGATGGCATAAACTACCTCGCTGAGCTTGTAAAAAGTGCTGAATACCTTGAAAATTTCAGGGTCCTGGCCATTAATGGCTCTGCCTTTGGCAATGCCGGTGCCAGTACAGTGGAGGAACTTGCTTTTTCAATGGCCATGGGCAGTGAATACCTGTCAAGGCTAAAAGAACGTGGGATCAGCACCGATACTGCAGCTAAATCAATGGGATTTACCTTCGGTATAGGCTCAAACTACTTTATAGAAATAGCCGGGATGAGGGCTGCCCGGGTTTTATGGGCAAAGATTGTTGATGCTTACTCACCATCCTCAAAAGAGGCATGCAAGATATATGTACATTCAGTTACCAGCGACTGGAATAAGACGATATATGATCCATATGTAAATATGCTGAGGACCCAGACAGAAGCGATGTCGGCCTCCCTGGGGGGGACTAATTCACTTACCGTGAAACCATTTGACAGTGTCTTCAGGGAGGCTTCCGAATTTTCGGAAAGGATAGCGAGAAACCAGCAGCTACTGTTGATGGAAGAATCACATTTTGATAAGGTCAATGACCCTTCTGCCGGCTCATATTATATTGAAAAACTTACTGCCTCAATTGTTGAACATGCATGGAACCTGTTTGTGGATGTTGAGGATGAAGGAGGCTTTCTGGAAAGCCTGAAAAGAGGGAAAGTGCAGGCCAGGGTAAAAGAAACAGCTGATAAGAGGATAGCAGGTATCAGGCGCAGGAAGGAAAAACTTCTTGGGACAAATGTATTTCCTAATGAAGAAGACAGGATAAGCCCGTCGTACATTGAAAAAGCTGAGAAAAAAGAAAAGGGTAATGAAGTAGAACCTCTTCCGTCATTCAGGGCTGCCGAAGAGTTTGAAAATTTGCGTATTGCTGTTGACCGCATGGAAGAGCCTCCTGTAGTGTTTTTGCTAACAATAGGGGCTCCTGTAATGCGTAAGGCCAGGGCTCAATTCTCACATGGCTTTTTCGGCTGTGCAGGATACAGGGTGATAGATAATCTGGGCTTCGATAATCCTGAGGAAGGTGTCATGGCGGCTATGGAAGCAAAAGCTGATATTGTTGTGGTATGCAGCTCTGACGAGGAATATGCCGATTATGTACCAAAGGTAAACAAGCTGATTAAAGGTAAATCACTACTTGTTGTAGCAGGCGAACCCAAATGTATGGATGACTTGCGCAGAGAGGGTATTGATCACTTTATCAGCATACGTTCTAACTTACTGGAAACACTTACAGCTTACAACAGGGAACTGGGAATTAATTAATCACTTCAAGGACTACCATGAGGCCATCATTTAACAAATCAGATATTAATAAGGACATATCAGCAGATATTGATTTCAGGGAGTGGGAGAAGAAAATGGGTATAGAAAAGGACTGGCTTACTCCTGAAAAGATTCCCGTGAAGAGTACTTATTCCAGTAAGGATCTGGAAGGGATGGAGCATCTTGCTTATGCAGCAGGACTGCCTCCTTTTCTGCAGGGACCATATTCGGCAATGTATGCTATGCGGCCATGGACCATCAGGCAGTATGCAGGGTTCTCCACCGCTGAAGAATCAAATGCTTTTTACAGGAGGAACCTGGCTGCAGGACAAAAAGGGCTGTCAGTAGCTTTTGACCTCGCCACTCACAGGGGTTATGATTCAGACCATGAGAGGGTGGTCGGGGATGTTGGAAAGGCGGGTGTGGCAGTGGACTCTATCCTGGATATGAAAATCTTGTTTGACCAGATACCTCTTAAAGAAATGTCGGTATCGATGACCATGAACGGTGCTGTTCTTCCAATAATGGCTTTTTATATTGTTGCTGCCCTGGAGCAGGGCGCAAAGCTCGAAGAATTATCAGGGACCATCCAGAATGATATCCTTAAGGAGTTCATGGTTCGTAATACATATATTTACCCGCCTGATTTTTCCATGAGGATTATAGCCGATATCTTCAAATATACATCTGAAAAGATGCCCCGTTTTAATTCAATAAGCATATCAGGTTATCATATGCAGGAAGCGGGTGCCACCTGTGATATTGAACTGGCATATACCCTTGCTGACGGCCTGGAGTATCTTCGGGCCGGCCTGGATGCAGGTCTTGACATAGATACCTTTGCACCGCGTATATCATTCTTCTGGGGCATAGGGATGAATCATTTTATGGAAATAGCAAAGATGCGTGCAGCAAGGATGCTGTGGGCAAAGATTGTTAATCAGTTCAACCCTCAAAATCCTAAATCACTGGTGCTCAGGACACATTGTCAGACGTCGGGCTGGAGCCTCACCGAACAGGATCCTTACAACAATGTTGGGCGGACGTGTATTGAAGCAATGGCTGCTGCTCTTGGCCACACCCAGAGTCTTCACACCAACGCACTGGATGAAGCTATTGCACTTCCAACCGATTTTTCAGCAAGAATAGCCAGGAATACGCAAATATACCTCCAGGAAGAGACTGAGATATGCCGGGCAGTAGATCCATGGGCCGGTTCATACTACGTGGAAAGCCTTACCCACGAAATTGCTCACCGTGCATGGGATCTTATAATGGAAGTGGAAAAGCTGGGTGGAATGGCTAAAGCAATTGAATCAGGAGTACCCAAAATGCGGATAGAAGAAGCTTCGGCGAGAGCCCAGGCAAGGATTGATTCAAAGATTCAGACTATAGTTGGGATCAATAAGTACAGGCTGGACAAGGAAGAACCCATGGAAATACTGGAAGTAGATAATACATCAGTTCGTGAAGCACAAATAAAAAGAATTGCTAAATTGAAGTCCGAAAGAGATGAAAATGAGTGCAGGAAGGCACTGGATAAATTAACCGAAGCTACTGAGAGTGGCAGGGGCAACCTTCTTGAGCTGGCTGTTGATGCGGCTTCCAAAAGGGCCAGCCTCGGTGAAATATCTTATGCATGCGAAAAAATAGCAGGGAGGTATAAAGCAGTGACACGATCAATATCAGGTGTTTATTCCTCGGAATACAAGGATGACAGGGATTTTGAGGAGGCAAGGCAAATGACAAAGAAATTTGCCGAAAAGGAAGGCCGTCAGCCCAGGATAATGATTGCCAAAATGGGACAGGATGGGCATGACAGGGGGGCGAAAGTGGTGTCGACAGGATACGCCGATATAGGCTTTGACGTGGATATAGGACCCCTTTTCCAGACCCCTGAGGAAGCAGCAAGGCAGGCGGTAGAGAACGATGTCCATGTGCTTGGTGTTTCAAGTCTTGCCGCAGGACATAAAACACTGATTCCCCAGGTGATCGAAGAACTCAAAAAACATGGGAGGGATGATATACTGGTAATCGCGGGGGGTGTAATTCCCGCGCAAGACTACCAGTTCCTCTACGATGCAGGTGTGGCAGCCATTTTTGGACCCGGTACATCGGTGTCGGCAGCAGCAATAAAAATACTGGATATACTACTGCAAACAACAGATTGACGATTAAGGAAAAAATCTCAATAAGTGGCTCTTCTGGTAATTTTATCGTAAATTGTGATCATGAGCTGCCGTATTCAAATAGCAAAGGGGATATTCAAAGGCTTGCTGGTGTCATTCTTTTTAATGACAGTAATTAATGCTTCTTTATCTGGTCAGGAGAAGGGGGAACATGATTACATGGATCTACAGACATGGTTACTTGGTGATTTCTCTTATAATGCACTGCTTAACGAACCGCATGATTCCTGGTTTGACAGGGAGTTTAATAATTATACTATTGATGATGAAGCGTTTATTGAGCTGGGAAATATTGATATTGACAGTGTCAGTATAAGGTTTATTGGGGTTGATTCCTATAAGGAGGCACCCGTGTATAATTATGACTTATTAGATATCGAGAGGGTACCTACCTTTATCCCTTTATCTTTTATGTTGATAAAATTGAACTCGGACGCATCATTGAATATCCTGTAACGTCTTTAGAAAGGGATATGTTAGGAATATTAAGCAAAAGGGAGCATATAAAAAAATAGTAAAAAACCAAATAATCATGGAAGAGATCAGAACAAACAACACAGGTCACGGCATGGGCGTTGCTGCCCTGATAATGGGGATTATAAGTATTGTAGTTGCATTTATTCCCTGCCTTGGCCTAATGGCATTTTTTACCGCCATAGTGGCCATAGTACTTGGAGCTATAGGTATATCTCAGGCATCAAGGGTTGAGGCTCCCAAAGGACTTGGAATTGGAGGTCTTGTTACCGGCGCCCTGGCATTGCTTATATCAATTTCCCAGATAGTATTTTTCGCCGGATTCTCAAAAAACTTTGACGACATAGGGGAAAGGATTCAAGAAGCTTTTGAGGATATTGAGAAAGATATCAGGGAGGATTTTGAATCAGGCGATTTTAAGATTACCATTGAAGATGGTGATGAAAAAATAGAAATTGAAGGATCGGCAAAAAAAGAAGACCTTCGCGATAAACTCGAGAAACTTGAAGGAATTGAACTGGAGAAGGAAGAAACAGAAAAACAAGATACTACAGGGCAACAATAATAATACACCGGGGCCTGCAAACGAGAAAAATACCTATCTTGTTATAAATGCAATCTTTGCTGGAATAATAATCCTTATATTTATATATTCCGGCTTTTTTTGCCCGGAGAAGAATAATTATCCCATTGAGTGTATACATGAGAAAATTACAGGCGAACCATGCCCTTCGTGTGGCTTGTCAAGAAGTTTCTCGTATATCATCCGGGGTGATCTCGATACTGCCGAAAGGTTCAACGAGTACGGTCTTAGAATATTCCTTTTCTTCTTGTTCCACCTTCTTATGCGGATCTCAAATATCGTGTATTTATTGCGTAAGCCTATACACATCAGGCAATTAACCATTATAGACTCATCTTTAGCTATTATAACCTTTATACTTGCATTCGGGCAATTCTTTGTATATTATCTTAAATTGCTGTTTTAAGAATCAAGCTTATTAATGAAATTATAAACATACTCATTTTCATAACCCCTGGATCCTGCAAACCGGTAAAGCTTGCCCTTCAGGTCGAAAATATTCTTTGCCTTTATTGAATTTTTCTTGGCGGTCATCTCATCTTCAATCATACCTACATATGCATCATGATCTATCCTCTCCAGTCCATACTCGATATCTTTTTTATTGATACCCCGTTGTTTAAGCGCGGCTCTTATCTTTATCTTCCCCCATTTATTAAAACGGTACTTATCTCTTGTATATGATTCTGCATATCTTTTTTCATCTATGAATTTGTTGTCAACCAGCTCCTCTATTATAGCCTTATTTTCTTTTTCTGAGGTTAGTTTCCATTTGTCAAGCTTATCCTGTATTTCCCTGATGCATTTCTCACTTTTGCTACATAGAGCCATAGCCCTTTCAAGTGCTTTCCTGTAATTATCATCGTTCATGGTTTAATGCTTTTAGTTATGCGGGCCTTACAGTTAATGTCATTGATAACCTTTATGTTGAGATATCCGTACTCTACTAAAAGATCTTTCATTTCCCTTGCTTTGTTTTCATTTATTTCAAAATATAAACATCCCCCGCTATTTAATACTTTCTTGCAAAGATCCAGGGCAGCCCTGTAATAGATCAAAGCATCATTGTCGGGGACGAAGAGGGCATTATGGGGCTCATAGTCCAGTACGTTTTTAGCAATGGCGGTTTTTTCAGATTCAGTTATATAGGGTGGGTTACAAACTACAAGATCATATTTTTGATATTTAGCGGTTGCCGGCTTTAATATATCATCATTAATAAAGTTTATTGTTACAGAATTTCTTTTTGCATTCAGGGCTGCTATTTCAAGTGCTTCAGTCGAGTTATCAGTGGCGCTAACATATGCTTTGTCCATATTAAGAGCCAGGCTGATGGCTATACAGCCTGTTCCGGTTCCGATATCAAGCACTTTCAGTGATGATTCATTGTTTTCCTTGATTACATGCTTTACCAGTTCTTCGGTTTCCTGCCTCGGTATCAGTGTGTCTTTTGTGACCAGTAGCTTTATGCCGTAAAATTCAGTTTCTCCGGTTACATACTGAACGGGCATCATATTTTTTAGATCAGAACATATTTTTTTAACTTTAAACCAGTTATATGATGGTATCTCATAATGCGGATGGCCCAGGACGAATGTGCGGTTTTTTCCACTGATAAAACTCAATATAATTATTATTATGGCATTCAGTTCTCCCTCCGGGTAATAAGGTGAAAGGCTATTCACGAGGTATTGGCGGACAGAACTTATTGTTAATTTATCATGGTTCATATTATCAAAATTAGCATATTATGTTTTTATGGTAGCCTTAAATGAAATAAAATACATGAAGAGAGCGATTGAGCTTGCGTCATTGGCTACAGGCAATACCAGCCCGAATCCACTCGTGGGAGCCGTAATAGTTCATGAAAACCGAATAATAGGGGAAGGTTATCATACCAGGGCCGGTGAACCGCATGCCGAGGTAAGGGCTATCGATTCAGTTAAGGAAAAACATTTACTGTGCAAAGCAACAATGTTTGTCAACCTTGAACCCTGTTCCCATCATGGACGTACCCCTCCATGTGCAGAGAGGATAATACGGGAAAAGATACCACGTGTGGTGATAGGTTCTGTTGACCCCAGCACTAAGGTGGGAGGAAAGGGGGTACGGATGCTCCGGGAGGCAGGGGTTGATGTTGTAAGCGGGGTGCTTGAAGCTGAAAACCGTGAATTGAATAAAAGGGTTTTTACTTATCATGAAAAGGGGAGACCTTACATTATACTCAAATGGGCACGTAGTTCCGATGGTTATATTGACAGGCTCAGGGTAAATAATGAAAGGGGTCCGAACTGGATCACAGGCATGGAAGAAAGAATATTGGTCCATAAATGGCGCTCAGAAGAAGATGCAATTCTTATTGGTGATAAAACAGCCTGCAATGATGACCCGTCACTTGATGTGAGATTATGGGGAGGAACAAGCCCGCGGAGGTTTGTATTGAGTGAGAATTCAAAACTTCCGCCCGGACTGAAAATATTCAGAGGAGAACCCCCTACGGTGATTTTCAGCACACATGCAAAGAAAGGAGCAGGAAAAGCAGAATATATACGTCTGACCTGCCGCGAGAAAGCACTAAAGGAAGTAATGTCTTATATGCATAGTGAAGAAATACAATCTGTAATCATTGAAGGTGGTTGTATTGTCCTATCACAGTTTATTAATGACGGCTTATGGGACGAAGCCAGGGTTTTTACAGGAGAAATTATTTTTGGTGAAGGGCTGAAAGCTCCTTTAATTGAAGGCAGGGTTAGATATGAGCAAAAATTTAATGAAAGCAGGCTTGATTACATAATACCGCAGGAATGGCTGAAGGATAGACAGATAATAAAAAAATATTAACTTTGGTAGTGATAGAAAGAAAATAATGATGACAACGCATATTACCCGGATAAATTCATCCGGTGAATCTTTTATTAAATAACTGCGTATAAATGCGTATAAAGTAGAAAAAAAGAAGAAGAATAAGTAAAAACATAACCATCATGAGAAAAACAGTTACTTTTCTGTTATTGCTGACCGTGGCAACGGCGGCACTTAACGGACAAAATTTCAGGAAGTTCAGAAGGGCTGCTGAGAAGTTCGTTGAAAGTGGCAAATATGAGGACGCAATTGAGCAATATACTCATGCCATTGAGTTGAAACCTACCAAAATTGACCTTTATATCGAACGCGGTAAAGCGCTGGAGGCAATTGACAGAAATGAGGAAGCCTATTCTGATTATGAAAAGGCAAAGGTATTTGACCCCGATGAAGAAGATATCCTTTACCTGCTGGGCAGGTTGAGTAATAAAATGGGTAAGTATGAGCAGGCATTGAGGCATCTTAACCATGCCAGCAAGGTAGCAAAAAGGGAAGCCAAGATCTACCCTGAGAAAGTGAAAACACTACTAGCATTGAATCAATATGAGCAGGCCCTGAAAGTGTCTGACACAGCTATGCTTTTTAAGGAGGATGACATAAATTACTATCAGCGTGGCCTTGTGTACGAACATCTTAATGATGATATACGGGCAAAAAAAGATTTTGAGAAGGCAGTGAGTAAAAACAGGAACTTTATTGATGCCAGGCTGGCACTAGCAGACCTTCTTGTCAGGACAGGTGAACTGGATGAAGCAATGCAACATTGCTCTGAAGTCATCAGGCGTGACGACAGGAACACCGAAGCTTACCTGGTGAGAAGCAAGATATACATTAAGCAACTTGATTATCCATCGGCCATAAACGATATTTCCAGGAATATACTCCTCGAGCCCGAAAACGCGGAACATTACCTTACCAGGGGTTCTTATTACCAGGAATTCAACCAGCACCCCAATGCCATTAATGATTTTACAAAAGCAATAGCATTGGATTCGTCAAAACCCGATTATTATTACAGCAGGGCAAATTCATATGAAGAAATTATGGATTATGAAAAGGCGGCCAAAGACTATTCCACCATAACTGAACTGGCTGAATTTGACCAGAGGGCGCGCAAACTGCTGAGCGAAGCCCGGAACAGGCTTTATGAAATAAAAAGGGAAGAAGCACCCCCCGAAGTAAACATAATAAGCCCCGAAGTGAGAGGTTCAACCATAGAGGTAAAGGGAGATGCTGAAAATTTGATGATCTCAGGTACCATAAGCGAAGAAAGCCCTCTTAAATCCCTTGTAATCAATGATCATGAATCTCTTTTTGAACAAGGATCTGACGGGAAATATGAATTCCTGGCGAACCTTGATATTGAAGACGCTGAAACAATTAACCTGGTGGCAATAGATGATTATGATAACACAACAGATTTAAAGTATACCATTGTCAGGACAGAGATCACCCCCCCTGAAATATCTATACTGGCACCATATGCAGGAGATGACAACCAGATATTTCTTAACAATAATAACCGGAATCTTTTTATACAGGGTAAAATATCAGACAACAGCCTTATAAAATCAATTTTCATTGAAGGTGTTACAGCAAGTTATCCTGTTGAACAGGAAAACCCCACATTTACAGCTACCATAGATATACTGAATAAGGACAAAATAACAGTAATTGCTGAGGATGTCTTTGACAACAGGAAGGAAACCACTTTCACACTTAACAGGGAGGGAGCAGTTATATCTGCTGACAACCCCATGGGGAAAACATGGGTGGTTTTTATAGAAAATTCAAACTATGAGTGTTTTGCTAGTCTTGCCGGACCGGTAAAGGATGTTAACCTGATGAAGAGTGCTCTTACCAATTATCAGATACATAACATTATCCATGAGAAAGACCTGACAAAAGAGGAAATGGAAAAATTCTTCACAATTGATCTCAGGGATATGATAAAGTCAAACCAGGTTAACTCGCTGCTTGTATGGTATGCCGGTCATGGTAAAGTTGTTAATGATGTGGGATACTGGATCCCTGTTGATGCCCGTAGAGATGATGAGTTTACCTATTTCAATATAAACACCCTCAGGGCAGCAATGGAGCCATACACCAACATATTGACGCATACACTGGTGGTAACCGATGCATGTGAGTCGGGGCCAAGCTTTTACACGGCAATGCGCGCCGCACCCACGATTAAAAGCTGCAGCGACTGGAGAGCAACACAGAATAAATCGGCCCAGGTATTTATGTCGGCAGAACGTCAACTTGCATCCGATGACTCTGAATTTACCCGTACATTTGCCAGAACACTTGAAAGTACCCCCGAAGCTTGTATCCCTATTGAAGAAATAGTTATGAATGTTTCCGTGGCATTTACAAATTCCGAAAAACAAAAACCGAAATTCGGGCAGATTACCGGATTGGAACATCACGAAGAGGCAACATTCTTCTTTATTGCAAAATAGCATTCTATGAATAAGAAAAATTCTTATTTGCATAAAATGATCATCAGGTCTTTTGGCCTGATGATCATTGTTTTATCTCTTAGTGTTCGCCATTCATCATCACAGGTATATTATTTTGACAGCTACGGTGTGTCGGAAGGATTGAGCTCATCAAAGGTTTATGACATAGTGCAGGATAAAAGTGATTATCTCTGGCTAGCAACTGAAAGCGGTGTTACAAGATGGGACGGGTCCCAATTTGAAAATTTTTCCAGTGATAACGGGCTCGCCATGGGAGGTGTGCGTACATTATATGAGGATCATACGGGAAGAATATGGATGGGGCATCTTAATGGCAGACTGACATGTTATGAGAATAATGCTTTCAGGGTGGTCAGTATTGATACTGTTGATATCAAAGGAGATATTACGGGAATTTCTGAACATAATAATAAATTATGGGTCACAACGAGTTCCAGTGGGGCTTTTTGTGCTGACTTCCCCGAACCGGGAATAAGGCTTTTAAAGGCAAAGCAATACAGGGGAGGACAGGGCTTGAGCGACCAGGTTTTTGATATTTATATTGATAAAAGCGGTGACATATACTGCATAGCCGACATGGGTATAAAAAGTTACAAGCCCGGAAATGACAGCTTTGAATCATACAGGCCTGAAGGACTGACAACTTTTTTCATTACCACAACCATGCTGGAAGACAGCAGGGGAGGAAGATGGTTTGGAACACATAACGGCGGATTATATTATTTCCCGGCCGGGGAGGAAGAACCTGTAATTTATGATGCAAGGGACGGCCTGGCCCATAACTTTATTAGCTGCATTACCGAGGATAGTAACGGGAATATCTGGGTGGGTACCTTTGGTGGAGGAATAACCGTATTTAAAGGTGAGGAGATGCAGACCTATAATGAGAAAAACGGCCTTCGTGCAATTGCAATCCAGAGTATAATGGAGGATAGGGAAGGTAATATTATAATTACAAGCCAGAATAACGGGGTGCATGTATTTAAAGGGAATCATTTTATAAATTATATCTCTGAAAATATGTTCTTCAGGGACAAGACTGTATGGGCTATCGCTGAAGATAAACATGAGAGGTACTGGTTTGGAACTAACGAAGGAATAACTTTATATGACCCTGAACTTGGCCTGCCCCTCTTTTATTACGAAGAGAATCATAATATATCCGACCAGATAAGGTATATTATAAATGATAAAAACCAGAATTTATGGGTCGGCACCAATGACAGGGGCGTTTTCAGGTATAACTTTGATAAAAATGATTTTATCTATAATTACAAGTTGAATAATATTCTTTACCGGGACCTTATAGTCAAGGGACTTGTAATTGACAATGACAATAAACTCTGGATAGGCACCAATGACGGACTGGCTGTCTGGGATATCAAGGGTAATGAGGGAAGAAGATACACACAGTATGACGGCCTGGCAAACAACAAGATAAGTTCATTGTATGTTGATCGCAACGG
>JAYEGY010000103.1:0-40184 GCA_034659275.1 Bacteroidota bacterium
CCTGGCAGTATATTTAGAGAATGATTTACGCAATTTTTTCGTTCCTTTATATTCTTTTAATACACGAAGATTAATCTGGCTTTCCCTGATCAGACCGGCAGTTCTAAAAACAGGTTTAAATAGATTATAATGGTCCCTGGCTTTGAACTCTGATTGATGAACAAATTCCAGAAAACGAAAAATCGCCTTAAGTCTTTTTATCCTTACCCTCAACTTATGAATATCCTTCATCTTATAACTACCAGGAATAATTTTCATAATTGAACATATTGTATTAACCTGCTCGTTATAATAATCCATAAGGAATATTGTTGGCTGCCTCTGCATAATAAGTTACTCTTTCGCTTTAATTTACATAAAATTTCTCAATATTGACATATTCGTATATCCTTAATAATAATATTCAATTATATTACCTTTGAGAAAAATTCAGCCCTATGATGAAATTTGAATTTAAGCCGGTGGGCTTTATCAGGACACAGCACAGGGAACTAAGCGGATCCCCCATACAGCCGTCTTACGGAAAAGAATATACGGGTAAAGCAGAAATATTACTTGAATATATACCCGGGTTGAAGGACCTGGATGGCTTCTCCCATATTATATTGATATACGTTTTCGACAGGCACAGAAAAGGCGATTACAAACTGCATGTAAAACCATACCTGGACAATAATAAAAGAGGAGTTTTTGCCACCAGGGCTCCCAGGAGACCAAATAATATAGGTGTTTCAATCGTAAAGGTTGAACAGGTAAAAAACAACATGATATTCTTCTCAGGTGCCGATATGTTTGATAATACACCTTTATTGGATATTAAACCATTTGTTCCTGAATTTGACAACGACGAGGAATTCCGCATGGGGTGGCTTGAAGGGAAAATAGATCTCAATGAAAAGAGGAAATCTGATGAAAGGTTCAAGTAAACCTACAGAAGTTCTGCTCAGCCAGCTACCTGAAATTATTAAAACTGAGCTTGCTATTTTCTGGTTCAGAAGAGACCTGAGACTAAAAGACAATACAGGCCTCTACCATGCACTTACCTCAGGTATGCCGGTTTTATTATTATTCATTTTTGATGACAATGTCATTTCTGATCTGCCCGATGATGATCCCAGGGTATCTTTCATTTACGATAACCTGGAAAAAATCCATAGTTCGGTTTCTGAACGCGGGAGTTCGATATTAGCTTTAAAAGGAAACCCGAAGCAAATATGGCAGTATCTCATATCCCACCTGAAAATAAAATCAGTTTCCTGGAATACTGATTATGAGACATATGCAATTAAACGCGATGGGGAGGTCACAGATATCTTAAATAAAAACGGCATAGAAACATATAATTATAAAGACCAGGTAATTTTTGAAAAGGATGAGGTCACAAAAGATGATTCCTCACCCTACACCATCTTTACCCCATTCAGCAAGAAATGGTTGAATAAACTGGAATTAAGTGGAATCCCCTGCGAATGCAGATCAGAAAAACATTTGAATAAGCTTGCTAAAATCTCAGTTGATTTTCCTCCGATCGATTCATTTGGATTTAAGGGTTCAGATATAAAACCCGGGGAGTTTATACCTGAAAACATAGAGGACTATGATAAACACAGGGATTATCCCTACCTGGATGCCACAACACACGCAGGTCCGCATCTCAGGTTTGGCACTATAAGTATAAGACACCTGGTTGAGACAGCTCTTAGTGTTAACAAGACATATCTGAATGAGCTCATCTGGAGAGAATTTTTTATGCAGATCCTTTATCATTATCCGGCTGTTGTGACCGGGAGCTTCAAGCGGAAATATGATAACATCGAGTGGCTGAATGACAGAAACCTCTTTGATAAGTGGTGCCGGGGAAACACGGGTTATCCCATTGTAGATGCAGGCATGAGACAGTTAAATGCCACGGGATACATGCACAACAGGGTTAGAATGGTAACAGCCAGCTTCTTATGCAAGCACCTGCTGACTGACTGGAGGTGGGGTGAAAAATATTTCGCTGATAAACTGCTGGATTATGAACTGTCATCAAATAATGGCAACTGGCAATGGGCAGCCGGTACAGGCTGTGACGCAGCACCCTGGTTCAGGGTTTTTAATCCTTTTCAGCAGGCTAAGAAATTTGATAAGGATAACAGCTACATAAAGAAATGGGTGCCGGAATTCAACAGCCCGGACTACCATACCCCTGTTGTAGGCCACAGTGTTGCCCGGAAAAAGGCTATTGAGACCTATAGGTACTATTTAAGAGACAGCAAATAAAAAAACAGATAAATAATGTCCTTAAAGAGATTATTCAAGAGAAATACGCATAATTTTTTTTTTAGAGCCCTTGGTGATTTTGGAATAGCCATGATCAGGTTCTATGAAAACAGAAATCATGACATCTACAGTAATGGTGAACTGACACTTATTCGCAAACTGACAAAATTATCTCCATCGCTCGTAATTGACGGCGGAGCTAATACCGGCAATTATTCATTGATGGTAAACAGATTCTGTGGTGATGCGAAAATATTATCATTTGAGCCGGTTGAACAAACTTTTAACATACTGAAAGAGAACACCAAAGACTCAGAACGCATAAAACCTGTTAGGAAGGGTTTATTCTCGTCGGATGCCACAAAAAAAATAAATATTTTCCCTTTAAATACTCATTCATCAATTTATGACATTAAAGGCCTGCCTTATGACAGAACAGCCTCCGTCTCAATAAATATGACCACAGGTGATAGTGTTATGAAGGAGTATGGGATTAATTATATTGATCTGTTAAAACTTGATCTTGAAGGCGCCGAATATGAAGCACTGAAAGGATTCAGCAAGGCCTTTGAAAACAAGCAGATAAGAATGATTCAGTTTGAATATGGTTATATTAATATCACAACCAGGAAATTACTGCTTTACTTTTACGAATTCTTTGAACAGTACGGATATATCATTGGAAAGGTCTTTCCAAAGACTGTTGAGTTCAGACCCTATAAGTTCAAATATGAGGATTTTACAGGGCCGAACTTTGTGGCTGTTCATAAAGACGATCTTGTTTTAAGAAATCTGATTGAAAAAAACTGTAAAGGCACAGGCATCAAAACCGGACAGATAAGGCTGGCAACGGTAAAACCTATTAACCATCCGCTTCTTTCTGCAGTCAAAACCAGAGCCTGTTCCTGAACAATATCCAAAATGCATTTTTATTTTATCCCACAGCCAATAGCCCTTGTGAATGAGGGATCAGGACTATTACCTGACAGCAGGCTGTTAACTGCATCCCTGACATAGTGTTCATCAGCCGCGTCAGCATCCCTGTAATTATTGTCTATTGCGCCAATATACTCAACCCTGTACTTATCTGTTTCCTTTTGAAGTACATAAACATGCGGAGTTTTGGTAGCACCGTATATTTTATATATTTCCTGCTTCTCATCGTGAAGGTAAGGAAAGGTAAATCCTTTCTCCCCTGCCCTTTCGATCATCTTTTCATATGAATCGGCCGGATAAGCTTCGGCAGAATTAGGGTTAATGGCAATAACCGGGTACCCTTTTCCCTTAAAGGCTTTATCCAGTTCTATTATCCGGTCTTCCCATGCCACTGCATAAGGACAATGATTGGTTGTAAAAATCACAATAAATCCTTGTGCTTCTTTATAATCTTTAAGTGACAGGTATTCACCATCTATATTACGAAGGTTAAAATCGGCGGCATAATCTCCGACCTCATATCCCTGTGACATAAGTGAAGAGTTCAGTATAAAAGCAAAAACAATTGATAAAATATTTCTCATAGCGTTAATTTTTTAAAAGGATTATAATCATTATTGATATCTGGCTATTTTTGAAATGCACTGATCAGTTACCAGAATTTATTTCTAAACAGGTCAAAAAAAAATTTAGGAGAATGAATATCCACAGCCTGTTACCAATTGCTTTGATCCATGGCCTTTAAAGGACCATAACCGGTTTTTCGAACCACAGGCTTGACAAAAGCACAACAATCGAACAGGATGACAATATAATGTAATCTGTTACGCTACAGGCCCTGGGACAGACCTGATTAACTGCTCCCTTTAATCTTATTGTATTGCCATCCAAGGTTGTAGCCTCCTCAGTGAAACGGGAAGTCGAGAGAACCAGGGTTGGCGATAATACCGTATACTTTCTATCGTAGAATTCGAGACTGAGGGAATCCAAACCAGCATAAGATTCTCTAAAAATTGTAAGTTTAAGTTTATACTGAAAACAAAAAGGATATAAGAATATTAAAATTAAGAATGTGCCTTTTCAAAAACAAATTTATTTTCAGAGTTGTGCAACTTTAATGTTCAGGTCATCAGGGAATCTTATTATCAAGAAGATAGCTTACAGCTATGGCAAATTCATTATTTACACCTTCGTCCGTGAAATAGTTTTTGCCATACTTATACCTTAAGGTAAGGCCAAAGCGGTTATCAATAAGGTAATGGCCCCTGAAATAGATATTCCCCTCATGCGGAAAGGTTGTTCCGATTCGTAGACCAGAGCCGTCTGTCATTCCAAAGCCTGTACCCAGACTAAGATCCCATATCGATGTGGGAAGAGGCTCAGGGAACCCGGAGAAAAATCTCAGCTGTGCGTCAAGCCAGTCATACGGACCAAAACGGGCCATAAAACCCGGCATCACAGGTGTTATTTTGTGATTTTTATCCGGTGGCAAAAAGGAATCAGACGGTAGCATAGGTATGTAGGGAACATACCCAATCTTTGCATTAGCACCGATGCCAAGCCAGTGCCAGTTATACTCAGCAAAAGGACTTGCTATTACCACCGGCTTTGTCATAGTATTTCCTGATGCCATATTTCTTTCAATGACAAATCCACCGGTCATATATCCCCCGTATTCATAATTCTGGTAACCTTTGCGTCCGCTCATTGAATATCAAAGCCGTAATTACCAGGAACCGTATATTAAATGCCATTAGCTCTGTATTGGAAAATGCATTATGAAGCAATATGAAACAAAGGCTTATAAATGTCATCATTCCCAGAGGGGCAAGTTTGGAATTCCGTATCTGTATTTTAGTAACAGCTGCCCGGAGCATATGCTCCGAACGCAGGTATAATGCCAGCCACAAGGGTACGCTTGTAAGGCATATCCATTGTATGGTCTTTAAGCCGGCGTGAATATTCCCTACAAATATTGTTGCCTGGGGATCAATAAAAAATTCGAGTATAAACCTTAAAAAAACAATAAACCAAGGGAAAGGTAAACTACTGATATGGAATTCCTTAATCTTTTTCTGTAATACAGTACGATTATGCTAATAGCCAGATAGGCAATTATCTGGTAAACCTGTACAGGGTGTACCGGGAGTGAGGATTCTGAGCCAGGGCTAATAAGACCGGATACAAGATGATCATAATATGGTATACTGCCGGCAGAATAGTATATTCCCCAGGGCATGCTGGTTACAGTACCGAAACAACAATCCAGAAAGCAGGCATCCTACTTTCTGGATTGCGAGTCCAAGAGGCAGAACCCAGGCATATAGTCGCAAAACGGGCTTATTGAAATGCAGTACTTTTTTTGCCAGTAAAACACCTGCCAGGGCAAAGCATAAGCCACCCACTGCAAATTTATGATGGCTTACGGGCCAGGTTCCTTCTCTCAGGAGTGCCGACCAGTCATCTATTTTGAAGGTGGAAAGCCTGGTTCCCAGTAAGAAACAAAAAGAGGCCATCATCATAATGGCCAACCAGCGACTCATATCATACTCGTGCCTGATACCGTACACTATCAGTATGACAAATGGGATGAGAAATGCAAGCTGGTAAAAAAGAAGAAAAGAATTATAAGAATCAGGCCTGCTGATGGTAATTAAGCATTCGACCATGATAAATAATTTAGGTAGATTTATTTCAGTTTAAGCAAATTACAACTAATTGCTTATAAAACCAATCATTAATAGAAATATAATCTGGATAATAATCCTGCATTCAAGAGTTAAATCCTCTGCAATTATTTATTTTTGCATGTCATTAAAAGGCAACAATATTAATTCCTTGTATGACAGGGAGAAGGAAAATACGTAAGAAATCCTTTTACATATGGCTTGTAGTTCTTGCTATTATACTTGTCTTATATTTTATCAATAGAGAATGGTTCGATATAAGCTTCCTTAAGAGATTCGTTGATGACAACAAGTTCCCGGTCATAGTTATTTACCTGAGTATACTTACCTTCATAGGGCTTACATTTCTTCCCTCCACCCCCTTTGCGATGGGAGGTTTATTACTTTTTCCGGCATTTGAAGCCTATATAATAAACATGATAGGAATTATAACCTCAACGGCTATAGTATATTATTTCACCAGGTATCTTGGGCTTGATAAATGGGTGGAGCAGAAATTTCCCAGGCAGATTGAAAAAACAAGAAGTGCTCTCAGTAAAAAAGAGTTACCTATTATAATAGCCTGGAGCTTCTTCCCTGTTGTTCCTACAGATCTGATAATATACGTTAGCAGTTCACTTCGCATATCATACCTTAAATGCGTTATAGGTGTACTTATCGGAGAAGGGACACTTAATGCCCTATATATATTCTCGATTGACTTCTTTATAGTGGCATGAGACCCGGAAATGACAGGAATGGAAATAAAATATGGCCGGCTCCATTTTCATATTGAAGCCGGTCAGATTAGATGTGTTTTTACTCACTAAAGCATAAATTTTTATTTTTGTTTGTTCAAAAGAAAACCTATGCAAACTGTATCGGGCAAACTTTATTACTATGAAAAAAATACTTATCCTATTAATTTTTGGTAGCTTGCTGGCCTTCCACGCTTATTCACAGGAAACCGAAGGTAAGACATCCTTATTTGAAAAGACAAGCATTTCAGGAGAGTGGTTCCTCGGATTTGCTTATAACGACTATACCGAAATAAGCAGTTTTCGCCTTAAAAGAGGATATTTTACTATCAAAACAAGTCTGAATGATATTTTCTCTGTAAGGTACACGCAGGATATCACTACAGATACGGAAGGCAGCGATATGGGAAACGTTGAAATGAGGCTTAAATACCTTCTGTTAAGAGTCGACCTTAAAAATATTGATTTCCTTGAGAACACTTTCCTTGAATTTGGACTTGTTCACCGTCCATGGCTTGAGTATGAACAGAAGATCACGGGATACAGGGTCCAGGGCGAAATGTTCACCGATCGTTATTACCTGGTAAGCTCAGCCGATTTTGGTGTTTCATTTGCAGGACTCATAGGAGGTGAAATAAGCCAGCAATACCAGGAAAAGGTAAGCTCTTATTATCCTGGCAGATATGGCAGTTTTTCTCTTGGTGTATACAATGGCGGCGGTTATCATGCTCTTGAGAAAAATAATAATAAAATTATTGAAGGCAGGCTGAGCATAAGGCCACTGCCCGATTTCGTTCCTGGTCTTCAAATGTCCTATGCATTTTCATATGGCAAGTCAAATACTCCCTGGAACAATGCAGACTACCGGCTGAATATTTTTCACCTCGCGACAGTGAGTAGTATGCATAAATTAATGCTACAGTATTATCGTGGCCTCGGTGGACATGACGGTGACTATACTGACCCGGATGGATTCTCATATAGAAATGAGGGATATTCAGGCTTTGCTGAAATAATGATCCCGAATACAAAATTCTCTGTGTTCTCCAGGTATGATAAATTGATATCATACCAGGATGTCAACAGGATTCAAAAAACATTCATAGCAGGACTGACATATCGCTTTCTAAGGAATAAAGTACTGCTAAACTATGATCAGAATGAATATATGGGTACTTATACCAGGATATATGAACTGGCACTGGAAATTAATTTCTGATAATCGGGACTGACATCCTGATCATTCATTTACCAATCGTATAAAATCATCTGAATTACGGGCATTCACAATATTGTGCGGAAGATTGTCGGGCAAATTCAATGCAAGAGTGCCACTTACAATGATAAGTTGCTCAGGAAACTCACTGGCAAGCTTTTCCAGGTAATCCCTTCCGTAAATACGGGAAAAATTAGATAATGTACCTGTTACCAGGATATCAGGTGGCCATATTTTGATAGACTCTTTTACTGAATCCAGAGGAGTATGAGACCCGAGGTAAAGTACTTCGTGCCCATCTTTCCTGGCAATGTATGCATAGAAGAGCAGACCTAATTCATGAAATTCATTTTCAGGTAAAAAGAATATCACTCTCTTTTTGTTTTCTCTTTTTTTTGAAATCTGTGCGTCAATATTTGATATAATCTTCTGACGTACCAGGTTTGAAACAAAATGTTCCTGTGCCGGGCTTATGGAACCTGTAACCCATAATACACCCACCCTATCCAGGAAAGGGAAAAATATACTCGTAAAAGTATTCTCAAATCCACGATTTAAAATTGAGCGGTTAATAAGATTATTAAAAGCGGTCTCATCCAGATTAACCATTGCTATCATTAATGACTCTATCTGGGAATCATCCTGTTTTATATCCTGCAAAATAAAGGAAACCTTTTCCTCTATCTCCGAGAAAGCCATTGAAGCTATCCTGGAAATTTTGATGAGTTTCCTGAGGTCGTCATCGTTATATCTTCTCCTGTTGGTATCTGTCCGGTCCGGATTAACAATATCATACCTCTTTTCCCATATTCGCATGGTATGGGCTTTTATGCCTGATAGTTTTTCAAGATCTTTTATTGTATATTCTCCCATTAGTATGATATTTTTGTTTTAAATATAAAAGTAATTATTAAACAATAATCATGAATCAGATAAAAACAGATTGCTCTTTATCGCAATTAATGGGGATAAAAACGCATAGTAATTTTTTTATTTTTTTATATTGTTTAACAAAAACAATAATTGACATGCAAAACATAGGTATCCCGGTAATTATATTTATCCTGTTATCAGGGTGTATCAATCCTGATCCAGAACAGAACAGCCAGATGATCTCATCAGAAGTAAGCGGATATGATTCCTTACTCGCAAGAGAACTCGGCGCTGACAATTATGGAATGAAGCGGTATATAATGGCTTTTCTTATCCGCGGCGATAGCAGCTCAGTCGACAGTGCTGAAGCAGCTCGCTTACAGAGGGCACACCTTGACAATATCACAAGGATGGCAGAAAAAGGTCAATTACTTCTCGCCGGACCTTTTCTTGACAGTACAGATATTAGAGGTATATATATATTTAATGTATCCACTATTGAAGAAGCTGAAGAATTAACCTCTTCGGATCCAGCTATAAAAGCAGGTGTCCTGAAGATGGAACTTCATCCCTGGTATGGTTCAGCTACACTGCAAAAAATAAATGAGATACATGCACTAATACAGAAAGATAATATTTAAGATTCTCGTTATTTCTGGATTATATCAATAATCCTTACTTTGTTTTTAATAGGATGTATCACCCGGAAACAAAAAAACATACAGCTTGTTTAATAATTACACTTGTAATATAAACATTATCTCAGCCCGGTGTGTTGAATAATAAAATCAATTAATATGAATAACGCATTATATAATTTCCCTGTACCCGAGAATGAACCGGTTTTAGAATATCTTGAAGACAGTACCGAAAGAATTCTACTCGACAAGGAGCTTATCAGCCAGGAATCGGCAGAGATAGAAATACCTCTGATTATCGGGGGCAAGGAGATACGTACAGGTAACACCGGTAAAGTAACTATGCCGCACCAACATGGCCATGTGCTGGCCACTTATCATAAAGCCGGTGAAAAAGAGGTTAAAATGGCAATTGATGCAGCCCTTGAGGCACACCGTGCCTGGTCTGACGTAACATGGACCACACGCGCGTCTATATTGCTGAAAGTGGCGGAACTGATGTCCACCAAATACAGGAGCGTACTGAATGCTTCCACGATGCTGGGACAGAGTAAGAACATTTACCAATCGGAGATTGATGCAGTATGTGAGACAATTGATTTTCTTAAGTATAATGTTGCCTTTGCAGGGAGGATCTACGAATTCCAGCCCAAATCTACCTTTAACCAGCTAAACAGGATGGAATTCAGAGCATTGGAAGGATTTATTTTTGCAGTGAGCCCATTTAACTTCACATCTATTGCATCCAATCTCAATATGGCCCCGGTAATGATGGGTAATACCACGGTTTGGAAACCTTCCACAACAGCCTTGCTTTCGAATTATTACCTGATGAAGATATTCACTGAAGCCGGCCTTCCCGGCGGAGTAATTAATTTTTTACCCGGATCAGGAGCCCTTATTGGCAAGCAGGTAATGAATTCATATCATATGGCAGGTGTTCACTTCACAGGGTCAAACGACACTTTTAATACCCTCTGGGGACAGGCAGCCGATAATCTAAAAAATTATAAATCCTACCCCAGGCTTGTCGGAGAAACAGGCGGTAAGGATTTTATCTTTGCACATCCGTCAGCCCAAACCAGAGAGCTGGCAGTTGCTGCCATTCGGGGAGCCTTTGAATACCAGGGACAGAAATGCTCTGCAGCCTCCAGAATGTACATTCCTAAATCAATATGGGACGAAACACGTGATATGATGGTAAGCATGGCTGAAGAGATCAGGACAGGAGACGTTAAAGAACACTCGAATTTCATGAATGCAGTAATAGATGAGAAGGCCTTTGATTCCATCGCTTCATATATTGAATATGCAAAAAACAGTAATGAAGCAAGAATACTTACGGGTGGTACCTATGATAAAAGTGAAGGTTATTTCATAAGACCGACCATCATTGAAACAACTGATCCCCATTTTAAAACGATGGAAGAAGAAATATTCGGGCCTGTGCTTACTGTTTATGTATATGATGATAAAGATATTGACAAAACTGTTGAGCTTTGTGACACTACTTCACCATACGGTCTCACAGGTGCAGTGTTTTCACAGGACCGCGTGGCAGCTATAAATATCTGCAATAAACTAAGGTATGCAGCAGGCAACTTCTATATCAATGATAAGCCAACAGGTGCAATCGTAGGCCTTCAGCCATTTGGAGGCTCACGTGCATCAGGAACGAACGATAAGGCAGGAGGCGCATTTAATCTTGTGAGATGGGTTAACCCAAGGACAATTAAAGAAACTTTCATCCCGCCCGTTGATTACAGGTACCCGTATATGAAAGAATAGTTAGGCTAAGGCTAAGGCTAAGGCTAAGGCTGAGTTTAAGGCTGAGGCTCCCCCTTTGAAGGGGGTTGGGGGGATGTAATTGCAGGGAGCAGGGAGCAGGGAAAACTTAAAGACACAAAACTTGAAACCCGAACCGAGGCGAAGCCGAGCTCGCTGAATCCCGAGGACTCGGGATGAAGCAATATCTAATTTCGAAGGTAGAAGTAAGAAATATTGCATCCTATCCAGAAAATAAAACCTCTGCAACAATGAGAATTAAATCTGAAATCATCCAGCAACTCTTCGACATTCGTCATTCGAAATTCATCATTCGAAATTCAAAACAAGCCTATTATCCTGGTTATTTGCTGTTTAAGTTTTAGTGAGATAATAGCGGTGAGTTTTTAAAATATTATCCTCCAGATTTGCCAGTAATTAATTCATGACTTATCTTTATATAAGTTGATTTCCTGAAATGGGCTCAATAATCAAAATAATAATAAGTTAAAAGCAGGATCATGGGAAAATTATATGCAGGTTTCGCGGTCATATTATTCTTGTTTACCGGCATTTTTTCCACAGCCCAGGTTCCTCAGTTCACCCGTATTGATACAGGCTCGCTTGTTCAGGAGACAATTCGCGGTAGAGGCCTGTATGTAGTTGATTATGACATGGATGGCCTGCTGGATCTTTATATAGGAAACTCAACGGGAGTTGGCGGTTTAAACAGGCCAAATTTGCTATTCAGGAACTTAGGAAAAGGTAGCTTTATTAAAAGCCATGATCCGATAATAAGCTCCAAAATCTACAAACATAATTCCGGCAGTAACTGGGGTGACCTTGATAACGATGGAGATCCCGACCTCTATAATGATGGGGAATTGTTCCTGAATGATGGTTCAGGATCATTTTACTATGGGACCAGTGTAACAGATAGAAACGAGGTAAACGCAATCTGGGTAGATTTAAACAATGATGGTTTTCTTGATATACTTACGAACGTATATTTTGAAGGGAACTACGCCTATGTCAACCTCGGGAATGGAACCTTTAAAGAAATCGCAGCCGGCGATTTTAGCCTTAAAGGTGTAGGCGGAAGCCAGTCTTTCTCCATGGCAGATGCTGACAATGATGGGGATATGGATGTTTTTGAAGCAAACCTGTGCGTTTTCGGTGCATGTGAGCCACTGATACCAAACACCCTGTACATAAACAATAATAACGGGTCTTTCAGTGCGCTTGACTCAACGTCATCGCTGGTAAATGAAGCTTTGCAAAGCCCCGGAAGCAGCTGGGGAGATTACGATAATGACGGGGATATGGATCTGTTCGTCAGTGTTGTTCCTGATGGTAATATGATACATCCGGATTGTTCATGGTTTCAGAATATGCTATATCTGAACCGCGGAGACGGAACATTTTACAGGGTAAAAAGCAGAGACATCATCAATGATGGTGGCGAACCCCATGTGATGAACGACTTTGATAATGATGGTGACCTGGATATCATTATCGGGCATGGAAACGGGGCCCACCCCTATTTAGTCTATGTTTACCTGAACAATGGGAATAATAACCACTGGGTGAATATTTCATGTGAAGGCACAATATCAAATCGGTCGGCAATTGGTGCCAGGATAAAAGTGAAAGCGAAAGTTGGCGACAAATGGGAATGGATGACACGTGAAATAAGTCAGGAAAATGGCGTCCATGCATGCAATGGGCCGCGTATTCATTTCGGGCTTGGAAAGGCAGAACAAGCAGATAGCCTTATAATCCGATGGCCCTCTGGTCATACTGATATCTATACTGATATTCCCGCTGACCATTTTTATAAAGCTGTTGAGAATAAGAGTTTTATAAAAGACAGTAGAACAGATCTATAATATTTACTGAGATTCGGAATCCGCAAAATCCCCCTAGCCACGGACTTCGGCCGACAGAGTCCGCTACGTCCGTCGAAGTTGGCGGACAGTGTAAGATATTCATCTATTTTCCATATTTTTATATTCAAACATCGAGGATATGATGATGAGAGTATTGCTGAGGTTTTCATTAATTCTTTTACTGCTTGTACCGGCATCACTAATTGCCCAGGAACAGCCTTATTTAATTGTTCTTGGGGTGACACAGGATGGTGGTTATCCTCATATGGGATGTACAAAGGAATGTTGCAAATCAGCCTGGGAAGATCCCTCTATGAGAAGAAACGTAGTTTCTCTTGCCCTGGTGGATCCTGTTTCACAGCACTGGTATCTTTTTGAAGCAACTCCAGATATCAGGGAACAATTACAGCTGTTCAGGCACCTTACATCGGGAGAATACAATTACCTTCCGAGGGCTGTATTTGTGAGTCATGCCCACATAGGTCATTATACCGGACTGATGCAATTTGGGCGCGAAGTGATGAATACAGATGGTATTAGCCTTTATGCAATGCCACGGATGAAGCATTTTCTTGAGAATAACGGTCCCTGGGATCAGCTTGTGAGGCTTGAGAATATAATTCCGGAGGTGAGCTACCGGGACGAAATATGGATGAGATTCCCCATCCCTTAATTGTGGAAACAATGGACCTTTTCAGCCAGGAAGATAAAGAGACAAAAAATAAAATACATTTTGTTCATTTCAATCATTCCAACCCGGTGCTTTTCAATAAGGAAATCCAGGGAAAAATATTGAAAGAAGGATTTAATATTGCTGAGCAAGGACATAATTACTAGATCATAATACTATGGATCCTGTATGGTTAAGCATAGCATTTGTCTTTGGTTTCCTGATACGATTAACAGGCTTACCTCCTCTTGTAGGTTATCTCATAGCTGGATTTGTTTTGAACTATATGGGTGCTGAGTCGGGCGAGTTTATTGAAACTGTTTCTGACCTGGGTGTATTGCTACTGCTTTTCACCATTGGTCTGAAACTTAAATTAAAGAACCTGATAAGGCATGAAGTATATGGCGGTGCCACAATACACATGCTTCTAATCACACTATTATTTACACTCTTACTTATGCTGGCAGGTCTCAGCAATACGTGACTTTTCCAGAATTTCAGTATACAGCAGGCTCTACTGGTCGCTTTTGCCCTGAGCTTCTCAAGTACCGTATTCGCGGTCAAGGTGCTGGATGACAGAGGAGAAAGCACTTCGCTGCATGGGACTACAGCTATAGCAGTACTTATAATCCAGGATTTGCTGGCAGTAATCTTCCTTGTAACAACAGCCGATAAATTACCAAGCCTTTGGGTTTTTGCACTTCCGGTAATACTATTATTGATAAAACCTCTTGTATTTTTCATTTACAAAAAAATAGGACATGGTGAACTTCTGATCCTGTTTGGGTTTTTTCTCGCCCTGGTACCGGGAGCCGAGTTGTTTAAAATAGTAGGCCTAAAACCGGATCTCGGAGCATTGGTTATGGGGATACTTGTGGCTGGTCACCCCAAGTCTAAAGAGATGGCAGGCTTATTAATGCATTTCAAAGACCTGTTTCTGATTGGTTTTTTCCTTTCAATCGGTCTCTCAGTTGCACCAACAATCGACATTTTTATTATTGCATTTTGCGTGGCACTGGCAATTAATTTTAAAGTACTACTTTATTTCCTTGTATTTACAAGGTTTGGCTTAAGAGCTCTTACCAGTTATTTTGCTTCCCTGAGCCTTGCTAATTATTCGGAATTTGGACTCATTATTGCTTCGGTAGCCTCCGCCAATGGCTGGCTGCCAAACGAATGGCTGGGTATAATTGCCATTGCCCTGTCATTAAGCTTTGTAATTTCCTCTCCCTTGAATGCTTATTCACACCAGATATATAACCGTATAAGGTCATACCTGGTGAAATTCGAAACCAGCCGCCGGCTGATGTATGACCGTACTATAGATATTGAGGATGCAGAAATCCTGATATTTGGAATGGGCGTGCTGGGAGCATCTGCCTATGACCATCTGAAGGAGGCATATGGACAGAAAGTGCTGGCACTGGATTATAACCCGGATATTGTTGAATATCACAGAAAACAGGGCAGGAACGTAATAAAGGACGATGCCACTGATATTGAATTCTGGGAAAGAGTCAGTAAAATGCAGGAAGAAAAGAGACAGGTAAAAATGGTTATACTTTGTATGGACGACCATAAATCAAACTTGTTTGCAATAAAAGAACTAAAAGCTATTAATTATCAGGGTAAAATAGCTGCCACTGCAAAGCATGAAGATGATATCAGAGAACTGAAAAAACTGGGGGTAGATTCTGTTTATAATCTCTATACGGAGGCCGGGATGGGGCTGGCAGATCATATATGTGACAACAGGAAAAAAGATAAATAAATAATCACCGATGAATAAGTACTCGTTTATTCTATATATATATATCAGGGAAATTCAGAGATGAAAGCTGGTTCCGGACAAATGACGGCCGAAGAATATTCCCTTTTTATTTAACTATTAATAAGCGTGATCAGGAATAAAATAAGTACCGGGAGAAAATTATCAGCTACCTTGGTTGTTTAAAAAATACTTGCTACTTTTGCAGCGCCTTTCAAAAAAGGCACCGGAGATTCAGTAGCTCAGCTGGTAGAGCACATCCCTTTTAAGGATGGGGTCCTGGGTTCGAGACCCAGCTGAATCACCCTTAGAGACCCACCACACAGGTGGGTCTTTCTTGTTTATTATACCTAAGGGTTGGTGTGGGAGGCGTTGATCTGGAGATCAACACCAGCGGGGGTAAGATGCAAGGCTGGTGTGGGTCTCCTGACCCACGCCCTCAAATACTTTAATAAGTCTTCCACCTACCTTTTGTAACAATAACATTTAGGAAGCTATCCAAGCCTGCGTAATTACGTGCTGAACTGAATAGGTAATCTTCCGGTCTGCTTACTAGCATCTCATTAACAGGATTATTGTGGATATAATCAATCCTTTGATCGAGAAACTTGTTACTGCTTAATTCGATAGCATGATAACCTCTCTGCCAAACTTTATATTTTTGAGACCTGGCTTGTTTTTGACCTTCCTCTTTGAACTTATGCAGGAATGTTTCTTTCCTGCTTTCTCTTCCTTCTGAAATAAATGAAATAATACTCGTAGAAGTGAATTTTTTAAAATCTCTTATTATATCTGATAAGCTATGTTTACCATTTGCCCTTACAATTAAATGTATATGATTTGACATTATGCAATAGGCAAATATTTCTAGTCCCTTGTTTTCCTGACAATACTTTAGGGATTCTAAAATCATTATTTTTTGACTATTTCGGCTGAATACGTTCAACCAGCCAACTATAGTCAAAGTAATGTAATATATCTTAGACTGATCGTGAATCAAATATGCAACGGACATAAAGTAAAATTAGTAATTGGATATAATAAAAGCAAGTTTTTTTTTCTTGGCGTTGATCGGGAGATCAACACCAACTTATGGGGTTACAGCTATTCCTCGGAAACTTCCATGAGCAAATCACGGTAGGTGGAGAAAACCCTTGATTTGGAAAGAAATCCCACGTATTTACCTCCGTCGAGTACGGGCAGGTTCCACGCTCCTGTTTTCCTGAATGTTTCCATGACGGTATCAACCTTTTCATTCTTATCAATATATGAAGGGGGCATAACCATCAGGTCATTAACAACGATTTCATCATATAAGTCCTGATTGAACATAATATCCCTGACATTATCAAGCAGGACCACTCCTTCGAGCACTCCTATCTCATCAATTACCGGAAATATATTTCTTTTCGAAGCCGATATTACCTTTACCAGTTTCCCCAGCGTATACCCCGAGCTAACTGTCATCAGGTCAGTTTCTATCTCTTTTGTCCAGTCCATCCTGGTCAGGACAGCTTTATCCTTATGATGGGTGATCAGTTCTCCCCTCTGTGCCAACCTTTTATGGTATATCGAATGCTTCTCAAATCTCATCACGGTCATATATGATATTGTCGAAGTTATTATAAGCGGTACCAGCAGTCCGTATCCCCCTGTTATTTCAGCAATAAGAAAAATAGCAGTAAGAGGAGCATGCATAATCCCGGCCATAGCCCCGGCCATACCTGCCAGTGTAAAGCTGCTTTCGGGTAAGGCGGTATCTCCAACCGTATTAATCATCCGGGCCATAAAAAAGCCACTTACGCCACCAATAAACAGTGAGGGGGCAAATATACCTCCCACCCCACCGGCGCCATTGGTTGAGCTGCTGGCTATGACCTTGAAAAGTGCCAGTGCCAGCAGGAAAGCAAACAGAAACCATGTCTTATTACTTATCTCACTGAAAAAGCTGTTCACGAAAAGTGCAGAGGTATTACCGTTGAGAAGTTCGCTGATGGTGTTATAACCTTCACCGTATAAAGGAGGGAGAAGAAGTATAAATATCCCGAGGACTATACCGCCGGTGATAAGCCTGGCATAAGGACTTTTAACTTTATTATACAATCCCTCAAGTGACATTGTTGCCCTGGTAAAATAGACGGATAATAAAGCTGTTCCTATTCCCAGCACAATATACCATGGTATATTGCCCAGGGAAAATGATTCCCGCAGGGCGAATGAAAAAAGAACATCCTTACCCATCAGGAAATAAGTAACCGTAGCTGCAGTAACAGATGATATTAGCAGTGGCACTATTGATGATATAGTGAGATCGAGCATAAGTATTTCCAGGGTAAACACTATTCCTGCAATGGGTGCTTTAAATATTCCTGCCACAGCACCCGCCGCACCACAGCCCACCAGGAGTGTGATATTCCTGTAATTCATCTTCATCAGGCGACCAATATTCGACCCTATAGATGCACCTGTCAGCACAACGGGAGCCTCTGCACCCACCGAACCACCGAAGCCAATGGTAAAGGTAGCAGCAATAATCGATGACCAGTTGTTATGAGATTTTATCCTGCTGTTCTTCTTTGAAATAGCATACAAAATGCGGCTTACCCCATGTCCAATACGGTCACCTACAATGTAACGTACGAATAATACTGTGAGCAACATACCTATAACAGGATATGCCAGGTACAGGTAGCCCACCGTACCTGACTCAAACCATATAGTGAGTAATTGTTCAGTATAGTGTATAGCATTCTTTAATAATACTGCTGCCAGGGCACTTAGCATTCCTGTGATAAAACTCAGGATATAAAGAAACTGACGCTGGTCAACGTTTCTGACTCTCCACTTGAGAAACCTTCTTAGTAATACTGATAATTTGGACATTTACTTAATAAAAGTTGAGCGGTTGAGAAGTTCAGAGGTTCATAACTAATAACTAATAACTAATAACTAATCACTATTCTTCCATAAAGTTACGTATCATCGACCTGTATTTTGAAAATACATTAGCCCTTGAAATAAATCCAACATACTTGCCATTGTCAAGCACAGGGAGGTTATAATGTGATGAAGTCTGGAACTTATAAGCTACATCTTCCATTGATTCATGGATTGACACTGTGGGTTCAGGCATAAACATTAACTCCCTAACATAGATATTATCATATAACTCCGTCTTAAAAACAATATGTCTTATGTCATTAACCCATACTACGCCAAGGAAGGTATTTTCACTGTCGACAACAGGAAAAACGTTTCTTGATGAACGGGATATTACCTTTACCAGGTCACCTAGAGTAGCATTGGGGGACACAGTACTGAAATTTGTTTCTATCAGGCTCGAGACATCCATCAGGGAAAGTGCTGCTTTGTCTTTGTCATGAGTTATCAGTTCACCTCTCTGGGCCAGCTGGTAAGTATAAACAGAATTCCTGACAAATATCCTCACAGTGGCATATGATATGGTAGATGTTATCATCAAGGGTAAGAAGAGTTCATACCCCCCCGTTATTTCAGCGATAAGGAAAATGGAAGTAAAAGGAGCATGTATAACACCTGCTATCATTCCTGCCATAGCAACAAGTACAAAATTACTTACCTCGACCTCGAAGCCAAAGTTATTCAGGAGAATGCCAAAAAGCAATCCTGCATGAGCCCCGGTAAACAAAGAAGGAGCGAATATCCCTCCTACTCCACCACTGCCAAAGGTAACTGAAGTAGCAACCACCTTTAATATTATCAACAGTGCCAATACCAATACCAGTGCTATAAGACTGTCGCTATATTTATAATACAACGATTCTTCAAAAAGATAATTATATTCCCCTGCCAGGGCGCTGTTGATACCTTCATAACCCTCTCCATATAAAATAGGGAGAATAAATACCAAAACACCCAGTACTGCACCACCAATCAGCAGCCTGTTTCCCCATTTTTTTATTAACTGGAATTTATCTGCAATATAAATGTATATACGGGTGAAATATACTGAGACCAGCCCTGTAAACACACCAAGTAGCAGGAAATACGGTACATATTCTACTATGAAACCCTGTTTAAGTGTAAAGGTATACAGGAAGTTCTGTCCAAGGAAAACGTATGAAGTAAGAACACCAGAAGCGCTGGATATTAATAAGGGAACCAGTGAAGCCATGGACAAATTAAGCATAATAACTTCAAGTGCAAAAGCAATGGCAGCTACAGGGGCTTTAAAAATAGCAGCCATTGCACCTGCCGAAGCACAGCCCAGCAAGGTCATAACCTGTTTATAACTCAACCTCATCTTCCTGCCCAGGTTCGATCCTATTGCTGCCCCTGTTGCCACGGTAGGGCCCTCCAGTCCGACCGACCCGCCAAAACCAACGGTCAGGGCACTGGAAATAATTGAAGAATACATATTATGTCCTTTTATGCGGCCATTGGCCTTGGATATTGCAAAAAGGACAGCAGGTATTCCGTGTCCCACTTCCTGCCTTAAAATGTACCTTGTGAATATCAATGTAGCCAGCACCCCAATGACCGGTAAAAGGAGATAAAAAATATTATAATGCTCAAGATTAAAACCAAGAGTAAGAAGTTTTTGAATATATCGTACAAGGCTTTTTATGATGACCGCCCCCATACCTGCTGAGATACCAATCACCACACTTAGTAGTATAACAAAGGTTCTATCGCCGATATTTCTTTTTCGCCAGCTCAGGAACCTGTCAATTACACGCCTTTTTGTCATAAATGCAAATATAAAAACAATAACAACCTGAAATGCTTGTTTTTTTAATTAAGTTTGCACATCAGGCTGTATAATGACAAATTATTTAAAAGCATTAGCACTATTTTTTTTATTGTCGTGCACTGATTATTTGTCAGCCCAGGACACAGAAAGGCCTTTGCCACCCACACTGGACCTTGTTACAGTGAACCCATTTACAGGTCATACCTCGTTAGAATGGACAGCCGGTGGCTCCCCTGATGTGGCCGGTTACGTAATCTACCTCTACCTTAATGATGAGGGATACGCAATAGATACCATATACCAGCCCCATGCAAGCTCATATACCAATACTGATTCAAATGCATCATTTTACAGTGAAAGTTATGTCATAGCTGCCATTGATTCATCTGATAATGTAAGTCCCCTCTCCAATTTCCTCAATACAATATACATCCAGGCTCAGATTGACACCTGCGGACATAAAATAAAGCTTATGTGGAACAGTTACACCACAGTTAATCCCACCGAATACATAATATACTCTTCCCTGGATGGCTCGGCTTATGTGACGGAAGGTATGACAAATGATACAACTTTTACCATAGAATCTTTCGAATCTTACGCTGAATACTGCTTTTATGTGGAAGCCAGACTGTCTGACGGATCATTATCGTTCTCAAATATTTATTGTGCAAATACCGATCTTCCCATTCCTCCGGCCTGGATAAATGCTGATTATGCGACTTACATTAATGGTGGCTCAGTGCAGCTTTCATTCACCATCGATCCTGCCACCGAATACAACAAGTACATGGTTGAAAGAAGCACTGAGATATCATCCGGCTTTGAAAATATACATGTAGCTTACAGTTCGGAAAACAGGATTGAATACACTGACAACAGCCCACTGGATGGTATTAATTACTATCGGCTTGCAGCATTGAATAGTTGTGACCAGGCAATTGAATATTCAAATATCGCATCTACGATAAACCTGAACCTCACGTTAAAAGATGACCTTATAGAACTTCGTTGGAACAAATATCACCAATGGCGGGGAGGCATTTCGTTATACAGGATATTCAGGGATAACAGTGGTAATTATGAAGAGATAGCCACAGTGAATGGCAGCGATACCACATTTACCGACAACATGAGATCCTTTCTTTACGAAACAAGCCAGGGAAATATATGCTACAGGATTGTTGCTGAAGAAGCTTACAACCCTTATTTTAATGATGCAAGCAGTACGTCCGACATTAAATGCATTGAGCAAGCTGTAAAAATATTTGTGCCAAATGCTTTTACGCCCGATAATAATACGATGAATGATATTTTCAAACCAGTTATGTCATTCACACCGGTTAAATATAAAATGATAATCAAGAACCGGGCAGGTCTTACCCTCTTCCAGTCAAATGACCACCTTGAGGGATGGAATGGCCGGCATGGAAACAGGAAATTGCCGGAAGGTGTTTACATATGGTTTATTGAGGTCGATACACCAGACAAAAAGACTATTAAAAAAAGTGGTACTGTAACAATAATTTTTAACCAGGATACCCCATTATAGCTTTAAAATGACCTTAATAATCGCTATATTTGCAGTAGGGAGGTTGAAAAGAAAACATGGGGAACAAGAATATATTCACGGACGAAGATTTCGCGCTGATCAATAATGAGTTTAATGCTTTGAAAAACAATCTTGTCAGGTGCAATAAACCTGAAGATGTGGAACTTGTTACCAAAGCATTCAACCTGGCCAACAAGGCTCATTTAAATATGCGGAGAAGATCAGGCGAACCATATATTATTCACCCGATTGAGGTAGCGAAAATTGTCAATTTCGAACTCAGTCTGGGGGCAAAGTCTGTTGCCGCCGCTCTTCTTCATGATGTAGTGGAAGATACCGATTATACCCTGGAGGATATCAAGAAACACTTCGGACCGAAGATTGCCTCCATAATCGACGGCTTAACAAAAATTTCAGGTAACTATGATAACAGGAATACTTCGCAACAGGCGGAGAATTTTAGGAAAATGTTGTTAACCCTGTCGGATGATATAAGGGTAATACTTATTAAAACAGCTGACCGGCTACATAATATGCGTACCCTGGATTCACTTCCCGAAAGAAAGAAGATGAAGGTTGCAGGGGAAACAATATACTTATACGCTCCACTGGCCCACCGGCTGGGACTTTTTGCCATTAAAACCGAACTTGAAGACCTCAGTCTTAAATACCGCCACCCCAAGGTGTTTGATGAAATAAACAGAAAGCTAAAGCATAGTGAGAGAAAAAACCAGGCTATGATTAACAGGTTTTCGCTTCCCATAATAGAACGCCTTGAGGCTGATAACCTGACATTTGATATTAACGGAAGACCAAAATCCATATATTCAATATGGAAAAAAATGCAGACTAAAAATATATCTTTTGAAGAGATATATGACATTCTAGCTGCGAGAATAGTTTTTGAGCCATTAAATGGCGTATCTGAAAAAAAGACATGCTGGAATATTTACTCCATAATAACAGATATCTATATGCCCAAACCCGACAGGCTTCGTGACTGGGTGAGCAGACCAAAAGCTAATGGCTATGAAGCCCTGCACCTTACCGTAATGGGACCCAATGGCAGGTGGGTGGAGGTTCAGATAAGGAGTAAGCGTATGGATGAGTATGCAGAGAGAGGATATGCAGCCCACTGGAAATACAAGGGAGATAATGCACAGGAAAGCGAACTGGATAAATGGATCAAAAAGATCCGTGAAATGCTTGAAAATCCAAATAATGACCCGATTGAGTTCCTTGACGAATTTAAAATGAACCTCTTCTCATCGGAGATAATGGTTTTTACACCTAAAGGAAATATAATTAACCTGCCCAAGGGTGCCACAGCCCTTGACTTTGCCTATGAGATTCATACCGAGATCGGGAACAATGCTATAGGTGCCAAAATAAATTATAAACTCCAGACACTAAATACCACCCTCCAGAGTGGCGACCAGGTTGAAATAATCACCAGTGATAAAGCAAAACCTGTAAAAGAATGGCTTAATTTTGTTACCGTGGCCAAAGCAAAGTCGGCAATAAAACATGCCCTGAGAGATGAGATAAAAGAACTCAAAGAGAAAGGAAGAAAAATACTTGAAGACAAACTTAAGGAACTTAAAATAACACATAATGCAGAAGTATATAAAAAACTCCTGCCGGGATATGATTGCCTTAGCAGGGAAGATCTATATAAGAAAATAGGAAATGGAATTATCACGCTTGACAACATAAAGAAAATATTGAAAAAAAATCCCAGCAGCCGTATTATGAAATACTGGGAACTCAAAATGTCAGGAGCCCAAAAAGAGACCGGAATCAGTGATAAAAAACAAAAGCTGAATGGAATAGATAAGAAAGTTCCTTATATAATAAGAGAAAATGTTGATATTCAAAAACCTGATTATGAAATTGCCAAATGCTGTAAACCCATCCCCGGTGATGACGTAATCGGTTACCTTGCGCCCAACGATAAAGTAGTCATACATAAAACCAAATGCCCGGTTGCAGTAAGGTTAATGTCAAGTGAAGGAAACAGGCTGATCTCCGTGAAATGGACCATACATAAAATGGTCTCATTCCTGACACAAATACATCTTAAAGGAATTGACAGGCTTGGAGTGCTCAATGATATAACAAATATTATTTCAGGTGAACTGAATGTTAATATGAGAAACATCACTATCAATGTACATGACGGTATCTTTGAAGGAACCATTGATGTGTATATGCATCATACAAAAGACCTCAACAACCTGATAATGAAACTTGTAAACATTGACGGTGTGGATAAAGTGAATAGGGTTGAAGATTTTCAATAAAATTTTCACCCTCAATTACATAAGTATACTTTTTGTAGTAATAAAAAAATCGTTTACTTTCGTTTTAGTTATTTTAATCTGGTTTAAATATGGTTAGTGAAGAAACCAAAAAAACCGTGAAAAAGATATTCACAGAATATCTTGAGAAGAGAGGACACCGTAAAACTCCTGAACGTTTTGCCATACTCGATGAGATATACTCAAGATCAGGCCATTTTGATATTGAGTCGCTCTACATTTTTATGAAAAATAAAAATTATCGGGTAAGCAGGGCTACGCTTTATAATACCATTGAGCTTTTGCTTAACTGCAATCTGGTTATTAAACATCAGTTTGGCAAGAATATAGCACAGTTTGAGAGGGCATATAATTGTGTCCAGCATGATCATCTCATTGATACCGAAACAGGGAAAGTTATTGAATTCTGTGACCCCAGGATACATGAAATTGTAAATACAGCCTGTGAATTGAATAATTTTACTCCCCTTTATCATTCCCTTTATATCTACGGTATTAGCAAGGACAAAAAAGACTCATAATATATAAGTAAGACCGAACAAGAGATGAAAAAAATATTATATCCGCTGGCGGTTATATTCATATTGTCTTTGCTATATAGATGTGAACGCAAGGAAGATTTTAATCATCTTTACCTTGAAGATCATAGCTTAGTGAGATCATATGCAACTTCTAATATTTCAGGTAAGCTATTATTGTTGGAAGCAGTATATCCGGAAATAGCTTCCCTGGAAGCTAATATATCTTATGGTGCGAGGGTATATTTAATAAGTTATAAAACCACTTTCCTGGGTCAGGAAATAACTGCATCCGGCCTTGTAAGTATCCCTGACACCGAAGGCTCATTCCCAATCATAAGCTTCCAAAATGGCACCAACACATGCCACTCTAATGCCCCCACTGTCAATCCCAATAATACGCTTTATTCCCTGCTCAGCATGAATGCAGGTCTTGGTTTTATTATTGCCATACCCGACTACATTGGTTTTGGTGAATCAGAGGAATTCCTTCACCTATACTTCCATACCGAATCAAATAATCAGCTCATCAGGGATATGATTCATGCGGTTGAAGAACTCACAGATTATATCGAAGGATTAAACATAAATAAGGATTTATACCTGATGGGCTATTCACAGGGTGGATGGGCAACGCTTGCTGCACTGAATGACCTGGAACAATATCAGTTGGAAGATTATAATCTGGAGGCTGCCTCCTGTGGTGCAGGAGCATATGACCTAATTGATTTTACACACTACATAATTAGCCTGGAAACATTCCCTAATCCTTTCTATTTTCCTTATTATATCGAATCAAGAAGGCAAAACGGTATTATTGACGATCCAACAAATCTTTTCTTCAAGGAACCATATGCCAGTTTGATTCCCGGGCTATTTGATGGCTCATTATGCAATAGTGAAATGAACACCTATTTAACAGATACTATATCGAATTTGCTTTCCGATAATCTAATTTCAGGATTTGACTCCAGTGATGATTTCATCCAGTTAAGGAACGAGCTTTTATCCAGTAGCATAATCCCATGGAAGATAAATACTCTGGTCTTATTAGCCCATAGTAATGGTGATCAGAGTGTACCGATACAACAATCTGTAAATATGTATGACGACCTTCTGGCTGCCGGAACTGAACAAAACAATATTGATTTTCTTGAATTAGACGACCTACTCCATAATGAGGCAATTATACCCTGGGGTATACATACATTGCTCTGGTTTCTAAATTAACCGATGTTTATTCCATCCATACAGGTGCAAATTTGTAAAGCAGCCCTTAAAACAATTTGTTAACAAGATATTATACCAATCGTCAAAAAGGAAAATAATTAGTATTTTTCGATGTTTTTGTAACTATTTTAATCCAGGTATGGGAGAAATTGATATTCTGCTGGGACTTCAATGGGGCGATGAAGGAAAAGGAAAAATAGTTGATGCCCTGAGTCCTGAATATGACATTATAACAAGGTTCCAGGGAGGGCCTAATGCAGGTCATACACTTGAATTTGAAGATGAAAAGTATATTTTACATACTATTCCGTCAGGGATCTTCAGAAAGGAAAAGATCAATATAATTGGTAATGGACTTGTAATTGACCCTTCAGTCTTTCTTCAAGAGGTAAATTCATTAAAAATGCCTTTAAGTGAACTGCTTGGTAAAATTATAATTTCTACCAAAGCACACCTTATATTACCCACACACCGCCTCCTGGATGCAGCCTATGAACATTCTAAAGGAGATTCAAAAATAGGATCAACACTCAAGGGTATAGGTCCGGCATATACCGATAAAACGTCGAGATCAGGCCTGCGGGCAGGTGAGATTCTAAAACAAAATTTCCGTGAGATTTACGATTTACATAAAGAGAGACACTTAAAGATACTGGAGAACTACGACATTGATACAGATCTCGAAGAAGCTGAAAAGGAATGGTTCGAAGGTGTCGAACTGATGAAAAAATTCCGGCTTATCAATACTGAATACTTCGTAAACAGGAGCCTGGATGAGGGGAAGAAGATCCTTGCCGAAGGTGCGCAGGGCACCATGCTGGATATAGATTTCGGATCATACCCTTTTGTCACATCATCAAACACAATTAGTGCTGGTGCCTGTTCCGGCCTGGGAATCTCACCAAAAAAAATAGGCAATATTTTTGGGATATTCAAAGCATATTGCACCCGTGTGGGAGGAGGACCCTTCCCTACCGAACTGGAAAATAATACTGGAAAAAAACTCCGTGACAATGGCAATGAATATGGCGCCACCACCGGCAGACCACGGCGCTGTGGGTGGCTGGACCTGCCGGCTTTAAAAAATTCATGCATGATTAACGGCGTAAGCTCACTCTTTATGACCAAAGCCGATGTTTTAACAGGCTTCGAGAAAATCAAGATATGTACCGGCTATAAAATAAAAAATACGATAGTCGAAGAATTACCTTATGATATTGGGGCTGAAATGAAACCTGTGTATGTCGAAATGAATGGCTGGAATGAAGAAATAAAAGGAATACGTGACTATGATAAGCTTCCGGCCGCACTTCGTGAATATGTCAGTTTCATTGAAAAAGAAACGGGATTGCCTATCAATTTTATTTCCGTAGGAGCAGATAGATCCCAAACAATTATAAGAGACGAGTTCACCAACTATTTTTAAAATGTTATTCTCTATCCGATTAATTGCTTTTAACAAAGGTTAAGAATGTCGAATATCGAATTTCGAATATCGATTGCAGAAGTAGAGCCGGCGTACGTGTGATTCTAACTCGACGAATAAGATGAGTTAATTTTATATAAATTTATTTTTAAAATAATAAAAAAATATGGCAAATATTACATTGTATCCGGGCAATAAAACCTCTGCAACAATGAGAATTAAATCTGAAATCATCCAGCGACTACTTCGAGATTCTTCATTCGATATTCATCATTCGAAATTCAAAAGAACCCTAATACCCTCTTTATTTTCTGTTTAAGTTTTAATGAGATAATAGAGATGAGTATCTGAGCTTCCCTGCCTGTAGGACGGTAGTCAGGCATCATTCCATCATTCCATCATTCCATTAATCATTAATATACACCCATGCTGCAAACTCAACCGTATCCTGGTACTGGTATAACCTGTTTAATGCACGGTTAAGATTATCATGTGCCTCGGCAGAAACAAGGTTGAAGCGTTGTGCCGGTCCCTCAATTATTTGAGCATCAGTATAACCCAGAGACTTATAATACTCCAGGTAATCATCAGCATATTCAGGGGTAAGGAAACTACCCACTATGATATGATATTTAAACCTTTCTTCATATTCACGCTGGGCCTGCTCGGCAGCCTGGATAGAATCGATGCGGGCCTGTTCCGCGGCTCTCGCCCTTTCCTCGGCAACCTTAATTGAATCAGCAAGCCTGATACTATCCTGCCTGGCTAACCATACAGCCATGGTGTCAGGTTCTGACTTTCCAAACCAGCCCTTTTCCTTGATAAACTTACAGGAAGAAGTGCTTAGGATTATAAGAGTAATAAGTATTGTAAGCGCAGATTTCATACTTGATTTCATATTTCTAAATTTTCTATCCAACAAATATACAAATAATTAGAATCACAATAAAAAGTTTGAATTATTGCTAAAATTACATATAATTTAAAAATTTGTATCTTCGATCGAATTTACCTTAATCCTAATAATTATATAATGAAATCAATAGTCCAATTCTTTGAAGAGAATGTAAACAAATTTGGGAATAATGTTTACCTGTGGGAAAAGCCTGAGGACCGGTATGAAGGTACAACCTATTCAGAAGTGCATAAACAGGTTCATGAGTATGCTGCCGGGCTTTTGCAACTCGGATTAAAAGAAGGAGAAAGGGTGAGCCTCCTATCAGAAGGATGTAACAACTGGGTAATAGGAGAGCTGGGGGTTCTATATACAGGTGCTATCAATGTTCCTCTTTCAACCAAGCTCAACGCAGAGGAAGTGAAATTCAGGTTGAATCATTCCGAATCACGATTTATAATGGTATCAGCAATGCAAACTCCGAAACTTATGGAAGTGATCAATGAATGCAATACTATTGAGAAAATCATTTGCTTTGAAAAAAAGGAAGAATATGCCGATAATGAGATCCAGTTCAACCAGATTAAGAAAATGGGGAAAGAATGGCTGGAGCAGCCAGGTAACAGGGAAAAATTTGAAAAGATCTACCACGGAGTAAGCCCCGATAATTTTGCAAACATATGTTATACATCGGGAACAACTGCCGATCCTAAAGGTATTATTCTTACTCACGGCAATTACATCACCAACTGTTACCAGGCATACAGCCTCATAGACATTCCACCCTTCTGGAAAACCTTGCTTTTCCTGCCCTGGGATCATTCATTTGCACATACAGCTGCTATTTTTGCTTTTATGGGTAAGGGCGCCAGCATTGCTTCAGTCAAAACCGGTAAAACACCTATGGAAACACTCAGGAATTTTCCACATAATATGCGCGAGATTAAACCGAACCTGCTTTTGAGTGCTCCTGCCGTATCGAAAAATTTCAAGAAGAATATTGAGAAAGGTATTAAGGAAAAAGGCAAGTTTACAACATTCATGTTCGAAACAGGCCTTAAAATTGCATATGCCTATAATAAAGAAGGGTGGAATAAGGGAACAGGATCATCTAAATTACTGGATCCCCTGGTAAAGTTTTTTGATAAAATGGTATTTTCTAAAATACGCGATTTCTTTGGTGGCGAACTGGAATATTTCATTGGAGGGGCAGCCCTGCTGGATATGGAACTGCAAAGATTCTTTTATGCTATTGGGGTGCCTGTTTTCCAGGGATATGGACTATCAGAAGCTTCTCCCATAATATCATCAAACTCAAAAACCAATCACAAACTTGGTTCGTCAGGTAAACTTGTGAATAATATGGAATTAAAAATATGTGATGAAGGAGGCAATTCATTGCCCCCCGGGGAAAAAGGAGAAATTGTAATAAAAGGCGGTAACGTAATGTATGGCTACTGGAAGAATGAAGCTGCCACAAAAGAAACCATAAGGGACGGCTGGCTCCATACAGGTGATCTGGGCTACATGGATAAAGATGGATTTCTTTACGTCCTGGGCCGATTCAAAAGCCTGCTTATTTCTGATGACGGTGAAAAATACAGTCCTGAAAGTATAGAAGAAGCCATCATGGAACATTCCAGGTATATTGACCAGTGTGTCCTTATCAATAACCAGCAACCTTACACGGTAGGCCTTGTGGTGCCCAACCAGCATAACCTCAAGGCATACCTGGATGAAAAAAAGATCAATGTGGATTCAGAAGAAGGGAAAAGAGCCGTGTTGATGCTCATTGAAAAAGAATTAAACGAATATCGAACGAATGGTAAGTACGGGAAGATGTTTCCACAACGTTGGCTGCCTGTAGCCGTGGGTGTATTGGATGAGGGATTTACAGAAGATAACGGCCTGGTCAACGCCACTGCCAAAGTGATAAGGGGTAGAGTAATTGACAAATATGAAGATTTGATTGAATTCCTTTATACACCTGCTGCAAAAGCTATTTCAAACGAAAGAAACATCGAGGCAGTTGAAAAAATGAACCTGGGATAAAAATTTGAAACATGATAAAAGAAAGAATAGTAATTTTCTGTGTTCTGATTTTAGCCCTGTCTTCATGTGGGCAAGAAGAACCGTCAAATTGGAAAATAGCAGATAATCCTCTGGTCACTGAATGGGCTGATGACGTAGACCCTGAAAAACCATGGCCTGAATACCCTCGCCCTATGATGATGAGGGAGACCTGGTCAAACCTTAATGGACTCTGGAAATATGCTATTACACCCAAAGATCAAGAGCCTGGTGAATGGGAAGGCGAAATACTTGTACCATACCCCCTTGAGTCAGCCCTCTCAGGTGTAAGAAAACGGATCAATGAAAACCAATGTCTCTGGTACAAAACAGAATTCAAAGTGCCTTCGTCGTGGAGAAATAAAAGAATTCTACTGAACTTTGAGGCCGTTGACTGGGAAGCCATAATATGGATTGACAATAATAAAGCAGGTGAACACAGAGGAGGATATGATCCTTTCAGTATAGATATTACCGATTATGTTAGAGCAGGTAAAAAACATGAACTGAAAATAAGCGTATGGGATCCAACAGATAAAGGCACACAGGCACATGGCAAACAGGTATCAAAGCCCCACGGCATCTGGTACACACCCTCATCAGGAATATGGCAAACGGTATGGATGGAGCCCGTAGATGACATTTATCTCCGTTCATTCCGAACAATAAGCAATATAAGCGACGGCACAATAAGTATACAACCTGATATAGTAAATCTACAGGAAGGAGTATCTACAAATGTTAAAGTTCTGAAAGATAATACGATCCTGCAGGAGAAGAAAACATCAATGGATAATGAGATAATAATACGTCTTGAAGATTACATGCTCTGGTCACCTGAAAAACCTGAATTATATGATATCGAAATAGAGCTTGTTTACAACGAAAAAACAAGAGATAAGGTAAAAACCTATACAGGCTTCAGAAAAATATCCACAGGTAAGGCAGAAGACGGATTTACTCGTATACTCCTTAATGACAATTTTATATTCCAGAACGGGCCCCTCGACCAGGGTTTCTGGCCCGATGGCTTATACACCCCACCAGGCGATGAAGCAATGCGTTATGATCTCGAGATGATAAAAGATATGGGGTTCAATATGCTCCGTAAACATGTCAAGGTTGAAAACAGACGTTTTTATTACTGGTGCGATAAGATGGGACTCCTGGTATGGCAGGATATGCCAAATGCGAACAAGCATATTGGCAGCGACGAGGAAAAAATTGAAAGGCCAGAAGAAGCGGACAGGCAATTTGAACAGGAGTTAAGCCGCCTGATAACAACAAAATATAATCATCCTTCTATAATAATCTGGGTCCCGTTCAACGAGGGATGGGGCCAGTATGAAACAGGAAAAATAACACAGCTTATCAAAGAAATTGACCCTACCAGGCTGGTTAACAGTGCATCTGGATGGAGTGACATGGGTACAGGTGATATCCTTGATATTCATCATTACCCGGAACCAAGGTGTCCCGAAGCCGAGGAAAACAGGGCCATAGTACTTGGTGAATTCGGAGGTCTGGGTCTACCCGTCACGGATCACACATGGGAACAAAAGAACTGGGGATATGAAAATATGGAAGACAGCAGTTCCCTGCTTCAGAAATACAAAGACTTCTATAAGACTGTCTATAGCATGGCAGAGGAAAAAGGTCTCAGTGCATCCGTCTATACCCAGATAACCGATGTGGAAACTGAAACCAATGGGCTCGTAACCTATGACCGTAAGGTTGACAAAATGGGAGCTGAGAATCTGTATGGAATAAATAAGGGTGAAAAATGACTTAAACCATCAACCTGCTTTTAAAGGGCAGGAAGGTCATGAAATCCGCATGATGCACAATATAAGCCTCGGTTGTTCTCTTTACATGGTCCCCCTCCCCTGCATGGGCAGCTATAATGTGACAAACTTCAGGAGGCAATCCACACTCCTCCGCAAGTGACACACCCGAGAAAGGATGCCTGAGGTATTTGCCATATGTACCCTGTACGGCATTGCCACTTTCATCCTTTACATATTCAAGCAGTTTGCCTACATCGGCCAGTATTGCACCCGAGATAAGTACATCCATATTCAAGGGTAATTCATCACCAAAAAATTCCATGACTTTCTTACCGCTTTCCAATGCTATATGAACAACACACCTTTTGTGTGACATAAAGCTCACCTTTAGATCGGGACCGCAAAGCAGGGTAAAGGGTATCTTGTTCAGATCGTCAGCTGTAAGAACGCTTCTTTCAAGAGCTGTTTCCCATACCCTGGCTGTTTTTTCTCTTAATTCATCATTTTTAATCCAGTCTAGTTCTGGCCATAGATCATATACTTCCTTACTCATATAATATGAATTACTTTATAGATTTGATATTATTTCATCGGTCATCTGAACAGTGCTTGCCGCTCCTTTCTTAATCACATCAGGCCCGCCGGTGATTCTCATCATGTCGTAGGTTCGTACCTTGCCTTCTTCTATTACTTTAGCCACTGCCTTGCGTATTTTTGAAGATATTTCTTTCTCATCAAGAAAATCAAGCATCATACATGCAGACTCAATCATGGCAATAGGATTAACAAAAGGAACATCATATTCGGCGTACTTGGGTGCTGAACCATGGGTTGGCTCAAAAACTCCAATGCCATCGGCTGAAAACTGTGCCGAGCAGGCAAAGCCCAGGCCTCCAATCAAACCGGCAAAAGCATCTGACACTATATCACCAAACATATTACCTGCAACTATAACACCATAATCTTCAGGGTTTTTAGTAAGCCACATCATCTGGGCATCGATATTTGTATTCCACAATTGAATATCCTGATATTCATTTTTTTGTATGTCTTTTGCCAGTTTTAACATCATGCCTGAAGTTTCCCGTATTACGTTTGGCTTCTCACATACGGTAACTGATTTATAATCATATTCACGGGCATAATCAAAAGCTGCTCTAACTATTCGCTCCGTGGCTTTCTTTGAAAAGATACGTGTTGAAACTGATAATTCGTCAATAGGAACATTCCCGAAGTTCTTAAGAAACTTGGGATGTGTCATAAGAGCTTTATAAACTATTGAAGGAGGGTTAGACCATTCAACACCCCCGTATAATCCTTCTGTATTCTGCCTGAATATTGCAACATCAACAACAGGCTCATCAAAGGATCCTTCCTTATTTTTGCGTATGAAATTAAGAGGATTTCCTTTATAGGTACGGCAAGGACGCAGACATATATCCAGGTTAAAATGTTGTCTCAAACCTACAATGGGACTGGAATAAACATGGCCTTTATTTTGCAAGGAAGGATGCAATTCGCTGGCAGCCTCATCCTTGGGTTTTGAAGTAATGGCCCCGAAAAGACCTATTTTATGTTTCTCCAATAAATCGATGGTTCGTTCAGGTAGAGGATTACCTTCTTTGCACCAGAATTCCCAGCCAATATCACCGTGAACATAATCAGCCTCAAAACCAGCGGCACCTAATACTTTTATAGCCTGTTCAAGTACAATACCTCCAATACCGTCGCCAGGTAAGGTTACAATTTTTCTTTTTGTCATAGTGTCTTGATTTACTTTAGATTTTTAAGTCACAATATAGTCAGTTAAAATAAGAATTTTTTTTTGTTAAGTAAAACCTGTTATACAGAATAAAATGTAAATAGAAACCAATTTTTGATACCTTTGTCACAATTATTTAAACTGGATTTATTTATTAACAAAATATGATTTTTGATAATCTTGAGCCTCCGAAAATCTGGTCATACTTCGAGGAGATATGTAAAATACCAAGACTCTCAAAGAACGAAGAAAAAATCAGGCAATACCTGCTGGATTTTGCTGAAAAACATGGGCTTCAAAGTAAAACTGACAAAGCTGGCAACATGTTAATAACCAAATCCGCCCATCCTGAATATAATAAGAGGAAAAGTGTGCTCTTACAGAGTCATATGGATATGGTGGGTGAAAAAGATGCTAAAACTGAGCATGACTGGACAAAGGATCCTATATCACCATATATCGATGGTAAATGTGTGAAAGCAAAAGATACAACACTGGGTGCAGATGACGGAATAGGCATAGCAGCACAAATAGCCCTTTTATCAGATAATGAAATAAAAACAGGCCCGATAGAATGTCTTTTTACTGTGGATGAGGAAAGTGGAATGACAGGAGCCATTGAGCTCGAGGAAAATTTCTTTGACAGCAAGATACTCATAAACCTGGACTCTGAAGATGAAGGAGAACTCTTCATTGGATGTGCAGGAGGAATAGACACTGTGGCTGAGATGCCATACGAAAAGGAGGAACCTGATGGTGATCATGTAGCCCTGAAAATATCTATCACAGGATTGCATGGTGGGCACTCAGGTGACGAGATCCACAAGGGATATGCTAATTCGGTTAAAATGATGACGGGCTTACTGCAAATATTAAGCTCAAAATATAAGATCAGACTATCCACGTTCAATGGTGGCAATCTCAGGAATGCCATTCCCAGGGAGGCATTTGCATATATAAGCTGCGATAAGGATCATGTTGATAAGATAAGGAAGGATTCAGAACAATATCTTGAGAAAATGAGAGAGGAATATGCATCAACTGAGAAAGGCATAAGTATTACGGTAAGCAAGACAGGTCATCCTTCTTTTGTTATTGATCATAAGAGCCACAAATCGCTTCTGAATGCCCTGGATCAATGCCCTCATGGTGTAGTTGCCTGGTCTGAAGAAATGAAAGGTCTGGTTGAAACATCCACCAACCTGGCATCTGTGAAATTTAAAGATGGTGATATCAGGATAGTAACAAGCCAGCGCAGTTCGGTGGATTCAGCAAAAAAAGAAATCTCAGGTCAAGTATATGACATCTTCACCGAAAATAATGCTATTGCACAACATTCGGGTGGTTACCCTGGCTGGAAACCTGATACCAATTCAGAGATACTGAATATCACCAGGAGGTCATATGAGAAGCTGTTTAAGACCACTCCTGTGGTAAGGGCCATACACGCCGGCCTCGAATGCGGGCTTATCCTGGAAAAATATCCGGGCCTGGACATGATCTCTTTTGGTCCCACTATAAAAGGAGCACACACCCCCCAGGAGAGGCTTGATATTGAAACAACAAAGAAATTCTGGGACCTGCTGGTTGACGTGCTCAGAAATATCCCCTCGAACTAGTCGATCTTATTAAATTCCTTTTTACTGGAGCCGCAGACAGGGCACGTCCAGTCATCGGGAAGATCTTCAAAGGCAGTACCCTTTTCAATTCCCCCTTCTTTATCACCTTCTTCAGGATTATACTCATAACCACATACACCACATTTATAAATACTCATAATACAATCATTTTTTGTAGCCTTGCTACTGTTAAACTTTCACTTTCCTTACAATATCCAGTACTGTTCCATCAACCCACTTTATTGCGGCAATAACCTTATCATCCAGTTGTGCTTTCTGAGGTTTGCCACAGATACGCTCGGCTTCTTCTTTAAGCTCATGAATTGACTTCAGGGGCAAGTCAGAGCCACTGACAACTTCCAATAAATCTTTTCTCAATGGATTCACTGCTATACCTCTTTCTGTCACAATAACATCAATAAGCTCACCCGGTCCACATAGCGTCGTTACTTCATCAATTATAACCGGGACCCTGTCTCGCATCAAGGGCAGAGGTAATATTACTGTTTTTGACAAAAGGCAGTTTTGCCACCCTCCTATGCCATGCAGAAGATAGCCATCGGAATGTGTTACGACATTTGCGTTGAAATTAATATCAACCTCTGTGGCACCAAGTATTGCCACATCGACCAGCGGAGCAAAATTACCTTTACCATGGTAATTATAACTTGTAAAAGGGCTTGTCCACACATGCCTGGGATTATCACGCATTGATCTCACCCCGTCGAGGTCAAATGTCTGGCCATCAAGAATATAATCTACCAGGTCTTCTTCGAGCATCGAGACAAGGTATTTATTGCTGCCACCGCGTGCAAACCTTGCCCTTATACCTTTTTTCTTCATAATTTCCTTAAAGAATTCCCCCACAGCAAGCGAGGTCCCTCCTGCCCCACTCTGGAATGAAAAGCCATCTCTGATAATACCGGCCTCGTCACAGAACCTGGCGGTGAGCTCAGCAAGCAGCAGTCGATCAGGACTTTTCGTTATTCTTGTAGTACCTGACACTATTCGCTCAGGTATTCCCAGCTTATCCACTTCAACGGTATAATCAACGTAATTACCATGTATCTGCCATGGTATGCATGGAAAAGGAACCATGTTATCCGTTACTATTATTACTTTATCAGCATACTGGGAATCAGCCAGTGCAAATCCCAGCAGGCCGCAGGCAGAATCTCCTTCCAGCCCATTAGCATTACCGAAAGGATCAGCTTTGGGAGCCCCAATTACAGCTATATCTATCTCAACTTCACCATCCTGTACTGCCTGGTATCTTCCACCGTGCGATCTAAGGACTGCCATCCCCCTCATCTTGCCTTCGGATGCATATTTACCGAGTGGCCCGTTCATGCTTCCTTCTATATGGTGTATGGTACCATCGTCAAGATATTGTATAAGGTGTTCATGGCATGGGAAAGAAGCCGAAGGAAACCATCTTATATCCTTAATACCCAGCTCATTGACAGCATCAAAGAGCATATTTGCCAGGAGGTCACCATTCCGGAAATGATGATGTGTTGATATTGTCATGCCATCCTTAATACCCGCTTTAACAAGGGCTTCTTTAATAGTCTTCACCCTTTTATCGCCATTATCCGGGTAATCAGCACATCTGGGTATCCGGGGAGCATATTTTCTTCCATCCGGCTTATATTTACCTACACCTTTGAATGGTACGGCCGCTTGCCCGTTTATTTCGGTTACAACTTCACGACCTGCAGCATTCTTCACCATTTTTTTTGCCATAGTATATATCCTGCTAATAAATGTTTTTACTCTTTTTCTTCCTTGTTTGGTTCATCCGCAACAAGATTCAGTTTTTCAGCCAGTTCAATAGTACGCCTTGCCCTGGCAACCACCGGAGCATCTATCATTTTCGACCCTACTGCCACAACCCCAAGGCCCTTTTCTTCAGCTTCCCTGAATGCCTGTACAATCTCAGAAGCTTTCTTTATCTCCTCAGGTTCGGGAGCGAATGACGTTTTTATTACATGTATCTGCCTAGGATGTATACATCCCATACCCTCGAAACCTAAAGATTTGGATATTTTTGCGCTTGCCTCAAGTCCTTCCATATCAGTGACATCGGAAAAAACTGAATCTATTGCTTGTACCCTCGCTGCCTTTGCTGCATTCACCATCCTCATCCTTGCATAAAGAGATTCTCTGCCTTCATTTGTTCTCTGTACACCAAGGTCGGCGGTGTAATCCTCAAGGCCTATTGCTATTGCAACCACATTTTTAACTGCTGAAGCTATTTCATATGCTTGCTCCACTCCCAGGGCATTTTCAATTATCGGCATAAAGAAAATTTCCCTTTGAATATTATTATCAGCCATTATATCCTCAGCCCTTTGGGCCAATTCTTTAAGGTATTCGAAGCTTTCACATTTCGGAACAAGTATAAGATGCACATTGTGGGGCAATACACATTTCAGATCATCAAAGCCCCTTTCTCCCTGGTTGATCCTCACCATACGTTCAGCACCATAGAAATTAACCTGTCTGAGTGCATTTCTTACAAGTAACCTGGCCTCATCTTTCCTGGCGGGAGCTACTGAATCTTCAAGGTCAAGTATAATGCCATCAGGTGAATGAAGGCCGGCGTTTAACATCATGCTGGGAGTATTTCCCGGCAAATAGAGCCTGCTGAACCTGAACCTGTCCCGGGCAGAAGGGTATCTATTGTAAGCGGCCATTTCAGGCAGGAATTCCTTATTTGTCTCGACGAGGCTTTTCACAGCTGCCTCAAGACGGGCCATATGCACAAAAGGCAGGGCACCGGAATCATTGATGTCAATAGTAGCATTCTTTATATCGAAAAATTCAAGTCCTTCTTTCAGGATGGAGGTAATTGAATTACCATACATTGTTTTAACCTTTGATTCAAGGTTTATTTTAATACTTCCACTTGTCTTTATTTCAAGTTTCAGTTCACAGTCAGATCTTATTCTCGGGCCTGCGTTACCCGTAACTGCAACTTTCTTCATCAGGCATATTTTGAATACAAATTAATACAAACCTAAAGATACAGAAAAATTTAACCAAGAAAACTCAATAATATTCCTGCTGCAACGGCTGACCCTATAACACCTGATACATTGGGTGTCATGGCATGCATTAAGAGGTGATTGGTGGGATCAGATTTAAGTCCTTCGTTCTGCACAACCCTTGCACTATCCGGAACAGCTGACACTCCTGCAGCACCAACAAGGGGATTTATTTTGTTATCTCCCCTGAGAAAAACATTCATTATCTTGGCAAATAACAATCCCCCGGCAGTGGCTACCATAAAGGATACCGCTCCAAGTACAAATATCAGTAGTGAATCAGGTGTAAGAAATACATCGGCCTGGGTTGAAGCACCAACTGTCAGTCCGAGCAGTATAGTAACTATATCTACCATTGAAGTACGGGCAGTCTCTGCAAGGCGCTTGGTCACCCCGGATTCTTTCAGGATATTACCGAAAAAAAGCATGCCCAGGAGAGGCAATGAACTGGGAGAGATAAACGCTGTGAGCAACAAACCTATTATCGGAAACAATATCTTTTCAGTTTTTGAAACAGCTCTTGGCGGTTTCATCCTGATTTTCCTTTCTCTCTTTGAAGTAAGCAATCGCATTATAGGCGGCTGAATAACGGGCACCAAAGCCATATAAGAATATGCAGCAATGGCTATTGGTCCTATAAGGTTTTTAACTGTTGTTCCGTCGGGCAAAATATTTACCCCATTGGCCAGTCTTGAGGACAAAAATATTGCTGTTGGGCCATCTGCACCTCCTATTATACCAATGGCACCGGCTTCAGGAGGTGAAAATCCGAACATCAAAGACCCGAGGAAGGTTAAGAATATACCGATCTGTGCAGCGGCACCAAGTATCATCAGGCGCGGATTCGAAAGTAATGATGAAAAGTCAGTCATAGCTCCCAATCCCAGGAAGATAAGAGGGGGATACACACCTTTCAACACACCGAAATACAAATAATTAAGCACGCTTCCTGTCTCGTAAATCCCAAGCTGGAGATTTATATCCCCATCCTGGTAAAAAGGAATATTTCCTATAATAATACCTGTACCTATAGGTATCAGTAGCAGCGGTTCGTAATCATATTTAATAGCCAGGAATATGAATAAGAGGCCAACAACGATCATTATTAGATGACCTTTGGTAGCGTTCCTGAAGCCGGAATATTCCCAGAATTTCTTAAGGCCCTGCGTAGCTCCTTCTGCTTCTGCATCCTTTTCAAGTTGCGACCTGCTTTCATCACTTATAACATTTTCTGTTTGATGCAGGTTTTCCTTTTCCGGTTTAATAAAAGCCGTCCAGGTAAGGGATAATATGAACAGAATACCAATAACAGTGACAAACCTCCTCATAATCAGTTCATTTCAATTAAGACCTCATCTTGAAGCACCGACTGACCCTGGATAACCTTTACAGAGATGATTTCCCCGTCATTCTCTGCTTTTATCTCATTCTCCATTTTCATGGCTTCCATAAGTATCAGCTTCTGCCCTTTGCTTACCTTATCCCCCGGTTTCACCAAAACCTGCATTATTATACCGGGGAGAGGAGCTTTGATCTCCATCTTGGGGCCTCCTTCTTTCTTATCAATATTCTTATGAGGTTCTCTCATTACAGGGCGTACGAGTGTAGGTGTTTTTACAGGCTTTACTTCCTGGTGTATTTCAACGAGGTAGTGTGTTCCGTTCACTTCCAGTTTTGCCAGGTCACCATCTACCTCAAGTATTTCAACCTCATATGTATTGCCACTTATTGTAAATTTATAGTTTTTCATCACGCCTTATCTTAACGTTCAAGATTTCT
>JAYEGY010000104.1:0-40079 GCA_034659275.1 Bacteroidota bacterium
ACAGTCACACAAGATATCGAGCAATTAACATATTTCTCAAATTTCCCGGTAATCAAGGCAAGCCATGGCAGTGGCCAGATAATTTTTGAGCAGGCCGGATATCTGCATCTTTTTAACCTGGAAACAAAATCATCTGATAAGCTGACAGTAGGAATCGCAACTGACCTGCTCGAACTGAGACCACGATATGTTTCAGGCAACCAATATATTAGAAGCGGAAGGATATCACCTACAGGTGCAAGGGTTGTTATGGATTTCAGGGGTGACATTGTGACTGTGCCCGCCGAGAAGGGTGATCCCAGGAATATAACGCTTACAACAGGTACTCACGAAAAATATCCTGCATGGTCGCCTGATGGAAAATCCATTGCTTACTTTTCAGACGCTTCAGGTGAATATATGCTTCATGTGGCGCCGCAGGACGGATCAGAAAAGGCCAGATCTTATGAACTTAATGGAGCCGGATTCTATGCTTATCCGCACTGGTCTCCTGATAGCAAAAACATTGCTTATGTTGATAATAGCAGAAGCCTTTATATAATAAACATTGAATCAGGAGAAGTAAAAAAAGTTGATTCAGATGAGATGTATTTCCCCGGAATTTTCAGGGAACTGTTCGGATCATGGTCAAAAGACTCAAAATGGCTTACATATACAAAAGTCCTTGAATCAAACTTCAGGCAGGTATTTATCTATTCATTAGAACAGGGAAAATCATATCCTGTTTCTGATGGTATGAGTGATGCTTCAGAACCTGTTTTTGATACCGTAGGGGAATATCTATATTTCTTTGCATCAACAGATGCCGGTCCGGTTGTGAACTGGTTTGACCAATCGAACGCAGATATGTCAGTCACTTCATCAATATATCTCGTTACCCTTCAAAAAGACCTGATAAATCCATTTTCAAAGGAAAGTGATGAAGAGGAAGTGAGAGAGGAAGAGACTCCTGAAATTGAACCTGAAAAGAAATCAAAGAAAGGAAAAACTGAAGAGCCCGAGGTAAAAGAAGAAATGAAGATTGACCTTACCGGGATCCAGGATCGCATTGTTGCAATCCCTGTGGATGCAGGTAATTATTCGGATCTTGGAGTGGGTGATGAAGGTAAGGTATTCTATATTGTCAGGCCTGGAAGATTCGGAGGAGAGAGCAAACTACATATGTATGACATTAAGGAAAAGAAGGATAAGGAGGTTATGAACCTGGATGATTATGAGATATCAGCTGATGGCAAGAAGATGTTCTACAGCAGTGGAAGAACCTTTGGAATCACCAATACCGGATCAAAGCCCGAGCCAGGAAAGGGAATAATAAACACCTCTGCGATCCAGGTTAAAATTGACCCCCTGGCAGAATGGCCACATATTTTTGACGAAGCATGGAGAGTAAACAGGGATTATTTCTACGATCCCGGTATGCATGGAGCTGACTGGCCGGCCATGAAGAAAAAATATTCACAATTCCTTCGTGATCTGTCCTGCAGGAATGACCTAAACCGTGTCATCCGGTGGATGTGCAGTGAAATATCCGTGGGTCACCACCGGCTGCAAGGCCCTGGAGAACAGCTGGGACAACCTGAGCGCGTCAGTGGCGGATTGCTGGGAGTTGACTATGATATCTCGAATAACAGGTATCGCTTGAAAAAGATTTACGGGGGTCTGAACTGGAACCCTGATCTGCGCTCACCCATGACTGAGCCCGGGATAAAGGCAAAAGTTGGGGAGTATATACTGGCTGTTAACGGGAAAGACCTGACTGCGGATCAGAATATATACAGTTATTGTGAGAACACTTCCGGGAAAATTGTAGATATTACGATTGGCCCTAATCCGGATTATTCTGAATCACGTGATGTTAAAGTAGTCCCGGTAAACAATGAGTCGTCACTCAGGAACCGTGACTGGGTTGAAGGAAACCTGGAGAAAGTAAATGAGGCTACCGACGGCCAGATTGCTTATGTGTACGTGCCCAACACCGCAGGGGCCGGGCACGAGTATTTTAAGCGCTACTTTTTCCCGCAGGCTAAGAAGAAGGCAATAATTATTGACGAACGATTCAATGGGGGTGGTTCCATTGCCGATTACTATATCGATATACTCCTCAGGCCTTACCAGGCCCACTGGAATTTCCGTTACGGCAAAGACCTCAAAACTCCAGGCGCTTCGATACAGGGTCCAAAAGTTATGATAATAAACGAAACTGCCGGATCAGGTGGTGATATGTTACCATGGATGTTCAGGAAATTCAAGGTCGGCACACTGGTAGGGAAAAGGACATGGGGAGGACTGGTCGGCGTACTTGGATTCCCGGAATTCATTGACGGGGCATCAGTTACTGCACCCAATCTGGCCATATGGACCAGTGAAGGATTCATCGTTGAGAATGTTGGTGTCCCACCTGATATTGAAGTTGAGCAATGGCCGGCCGAGGTTATCAAAGGCCACGATCCCCAGCTCGAGAAAGCAATTGAAATTGCACTGGAAGAGCTGAAAAAGAATCCACCCGTTGAACCTGAAAGACCGCCATACCCGTTAAGGGTTAGAAAATAGTAGGGAGCAGGGGGCAGGGAATCCTAATGGATTGACTATCCGCATCCCCCTTTCAACCGGAGCGAAGCGGAGCTCAGCGACTGGAGGGAGCCAACGGGGTTGGGGGGATGTAAAACTGGTTGCTCGTTGCTGGGTCCCCGACTTCACCCTGAAAACTGATCCGGGTAAATGGACAAATCCCGGTTCAACGCTTCAACCCCTGCCCTCCGTAGTCTTGACGAAGGAGGGAATTCAACAAACCCTAAACCCCTAACTGTGTCCTCCGAAGCTGGCAGGGCGAAGGAGGAACTTCTAAACTCCTTAACCTCACTTTTGTCTTCTATTTGGTTCACAATAAAGATTTTCTTGACTTGCATCCTGCAATCTCTTATCTTGCTGTTTATTAACCACAAAACCTTATGATTATGAAGAAACCAATTCTACTAATTAGTATTATTGCATTTGCCGTAGCAGCCTGCCAGCAAACGCCGGAGCCTGAACCTGTCGACATTAATGCAGAAAAAGATGCAATTCTGAAGGTGATCCAAAATGAATCAGAATATGCCCTGGATGGTAAGTTCGAGAAGTTTAAGGATCTCTACATCCATGACGACCTCAATACCAGGCTTAACTTCAGGCTCGATTCTTTTGAAATAATAAAAGGATGGGATAATATTTTGGAAAGAATGAAATATCTAGAAGAGAGGGAAGAGATCGGAAATTCAATAACCATAAAGAAAGAGAATCCCATAATCAAAGTCACAGGTAATACTGCCTGGCTGATCTGTGACAACATCTGGCAGGGAGTGTATGAAGGAGAAGATATTTACTCAAATAATCTGCAAATAACCTTTCTCGAGAAAGTTGATGGAGAATGGAAAATATCATTTGCTGCATGGTTACAAAAGCCTGAAACGGAAGAAGAAGAGGGCGAAGATGAAGAAGAGGTAGCTGAGGAAGATTGATTATAGGCTTGATTTGCCGGGACTGAGCCCTGGGCAGGTAGTGGAGTGGTTTAAATAATACAAACACATTTTTAAAATAGAACCAATAGGTCTCTATACTATATTGTCGTATAGTTGACACCCGGCAAATCATCATTAATAATTATTTTTCACTTTATGTGTAGTATTTTATACAAATTGTTTATATTTGTGTAATATTTTACACATTATGAAAAAGAAGAATATATTATTACCAAAGCAAGAAAGGATTCTTGAAGAACTCGGTCTAAATATAAAACTAGCCCGACTAAGAAGAAAACTAAGTACTGATCAAGTATCAGAACGTGCCAATATTTCAAGAAAAACCTTATACTCAATAGAAAATGGAGTTCATAGTGTAAGTATTGGTTCATACCTTCAAGTATTACTTGTATTAGGGTTGGAGAGAGACTTAACACTGGTTGCCCAAGATGATGAACTTGGGAGGAAGATTCAAGATTCCAAACTTATTATTAAAGACAGAGCCCCTAAAAGGAATAAAACGTAATAAGAAATGCTCAAACAGGATTCACAAAAACATATATATGTATATGCAGACTGGAAGGAATTAAAATCACCTCATCTACTGGGTGTTCTCAAATCCAGCATTACCAGGGGAAGTGAAATATTTTCGTTTGAATATGATGAAAACTGGCTTAAATCGGGTTCTGCCCAGGTTCTGGATCCGGATTTAGTATTATTTACAGGTCCACAATATTTGAATGATGATAAGATCAATTTTGGATTGTTCCTTGATTCTTCACCTGACCGGTGGGGAAGATTGCTTATGAAAAGAAAAGAAGCTGTTTCGGCGAAAACAGAAAATAGACCTAAAAGGAAACTATATGAATCAGATTATCTCCTGGGCGTATTTGACGAACATAGAATGGGTGGTTTAAGGTTTAAATTGGATCCGGATGGAGAATTCCTTGCTAACAATAGAATAAATGCCTCACCTCCCTGGGCTTCACTGCGTGATCTTGAATATGCCAGCTTACAACTCGAGAATGAGGATATTCATGATGAAAATGAGTATCTGGCATGGCTTAATATATTACTGGTTCCAGGCTCAAGTTTAGGTGGTGCCAGGCCAAAATCAAGTGTTGTTGATCCAAATGGGAAATTATGGATAGCTAAATTCCCAAGCTCAGATGATCTTTATGATATAGGGGCATGGGAAATGCTTGTTCATGAATTAGCTTTAAACGCCGGGTTAAATGTCGCTGATTCAAGAATACAGAAATTCTCCAGTAATCATCATACATATTTGACCAGGAGATTTGACAGAACATCGGAAGGTGAAAGAATACATTTTTCATCAGCATTGACTATGCTTGGATATAAAGATGGAACTAACTCCTCAGATGGTGCAAGTTACCTGGAATTAGTAGAGTTTCTTACACGACAAGGGGCCAGGCTTAATCAGGATCTGGAGGAATTATGGAAAAGAATTGTCTTCTACATATGTGTTTCCAATACTGATGACCACCTCAGAAATCATGGTTTTATCTTACAAAATAATGGTTGGATACTCTCCCCGGCCTTCGATATAAATCCCATAGTAGATGGTAGTGGACTCAGTCTAAATATTACTGACGATGATAATTCGCTGGATCTTGATCTTGCTTTCGAAGTTTCAGAATATTTCAGGGTTAATTCATTGAATGCTAATATAATAATCCGGAATATCAGAAAGGAAGTCAAAAAATGGAGAAGCATCGCTTCCCGGTTAGGGATAAGTAAATACGAACAAGTTATGATGTCAAATGCATTTAGAAATGCGTAATAGCAACTTTCCGTAAATCTATTTATAATAATTTCACCAGCCTGAAGAATAATTATGAACCAAACCCCGCCAGAGGGGCAAGCCTGGATTTCTCATTTGGCCTCGGCGGTTCTTTACCATTCATGTACCGTAAATATATCAAGACCTGGTATAGCAGCTACAGGAATAATTACGGGGGAGACACATTCATCGGTTACCTGAATCACCTCGATCTTATGTTTTCAGTCAAGCTTGGATTCCCGCTGAGCGATAATCAATCCGGTCGGGGTAAATAATGGTTTTTAAAGACCCTGTTTACTTCCCACTATAATACAGTATTGCCTCCTGCGCCGAAGCAGGCGGATATTGAGCCTTACATTGATGGTATAATATAGTTTAAGCAGGTTGTCGCTGATAAAGTGGTCCTTCTTCATGGTCTTAAGCCAGTTCCTGTAAGTGCTGAAGCTTTGTATCACTTCCCTGGTGATATCCGAAAAGCTATGTATATGCAGGCCGGCTTTAGGAAGCTCCTCCTCATAACTGCCTTTTGACCAGTGATTTAATTGCATCCTCCTCATCCAGTACTTTCCCAGGATATTCCTCTTTCGTAGTGTGGTCATTATATCAGCTATAAGGTATATACCCCCCGGTTTCAGAACCCTTGCTATCTCCCTGAAAAAAGCGGGCTTGTCAGGATAGTGGAATGCACTTTCAATATTAATTATATAATCCATTGAGTTGCTTTCAATGGTAGACAGATCCTGGGCATCATCAATATGAAACCTGATGTTTTCCCTGTCGTTTTCGCGGGCCTGAACCCTTGCAATATCAATATTGGAAGAGTTAAGGTCCACAGCCGTTAAGGATCCCAGGGAATATTTTTCAAAAATATAATGAGCCTGTATACCGTTACCGCATCCTATCTCAAGGATATTCTTGCCCTTTACCGGGGGAAGAAGTGACATGCAATAATCGGTGAGATTCTTTTGTGCATCAAAAAAACTCTCGCCCTCATTAACATGTAATGGGTAATGCAACATGGTATATTCATCATTAAGCCGTGCCAGTGCATCATTCATCGACTTATAATAATTATCCGTTGATACAGCGGATTTAAGGTGTGAAAATACCTTTACAGAATTAAACATATTATATACTTTCGTTCTTACTGATTTGCAAATACCGACGTAATTGAGTACCCTTCTCCGATTTAAAGTGAGCAGTCATTTTTCAAGTGTCTAAAGAACTTCATCAGGCTATCATAATTATTTCAAATTTATTTAATTTTTAATCCATTTTCAAATTCATTGATCCATCTTTAATCTGTACTCTCTTATTCCTGGTTTTCCGCATTAATTCTCCCATGAGCTCTAACCTGTGAGCATCATCTGCTACAGTCTTTTCTCCGATTATTTCATACCAACCGCTGACAGACAATTGTGAAGTAATAATTACTGATCCTTTACCATGGCGGTCTTCGATAATTTCCAGAAGAGTCATCCTGTTTTGGCTATCAAGAGGCTAAAGATCAAAATCATCAAAAATCAGAATGTGCTGTCTTTCGTTGCTGCACGGAGTAGAACCTTTTCATATTATTGACTATTTGCTTAAATTTAAGATGAACTATACTTAAATCCATAAATGAGATCATTATTATGAAAAATTTAACCGTATTTGTATTTCTTTTTATTGTCTTTTTGCTTTTTGAGTCATGCAAGCAGGAAGCTCAGATCCAGAATAAAACAACGACGAATGACTATGAAGACCTGATAACATTTTTCAAAGAGTGGCGGGAATTTCAGAAACCGTATTACAACAACGGGATCCCTGATTACACTCCAACAGCTATGGAACAACAAAGAAAAGGCATTCCTGAGTTCAGAGAAAAACTTTCGCTAATTGACACAAGCGGTTGGCCTGTATCGCATAAGGTAGATTACAGACTGATTGAAGCTGAGATTAATGGACTTGAATTTGACCATGATGTTCTCCGTCCCTGGTCACGCAATCCCCTGTTTTATACGGTCATCCAGATGTATGAACCGGATGTTCCAGCGAGGGAGGGACCTGAGTTGTATGGTGTACTGAACCTTTTCGAATATGATCTTCCTCTTGGCGAGAACGATCAGGAAGTGTTCAGGGAAAAACTTGGAGCCATCCCTGAAATACTCGATCAGGCAAGAAAGAACCTGGTAGAAGAAGCCGGAGATCTATACTTTCTTGCTATAGGCCAGAAAAGAAATGAAGCAAGATATCTGTCTGTTCTTGCAGAACGGCTGGAATCCAATCCCGGACTTTCAGAATTGGCCCTGCTGGCAAAATCCTCGGTTGAAGACTTTATCACATGGCTGGAGAAAAGACACAAAGGAATGAAATCCTATTCAGGGATCGGGAAGGAAAATTACACGAGGTATATGAGAGAAGTTCATCTGGTACCTTATACCTGGGAAGAACAGGTAGACCTGGTCAGCCGGGAACTGGAAAGATCACTTACCGCACTGGCGATGGAAGAACACAAAAACAGGAACCTGCCACCCTTAAAACCGGCCGGCTCCCTGGAAGAGATGCAGGAAAGGAAAAAGAAAACGGTCGAGGAGTTTATGACTTTTCTCCGTGAAGAGGAAATATTCACAGTACCTGATTATATGCACCTTGATGATGAGGTAAATAACTACCTTACCGAAGAACAACGTGATTTCTTTACTCATGTGGACTATCACCACTGTATGCCCCTTGAGTGTCACATGATCCACTGGTTAGAAAAGCAGCGCGAAAAACGCAATACGCATCCTATCCGGGGAGAAGCTCTTCTGTATAATATCTGGGATAGCCGTGCTGAAGGATTAGCGACCGGATTTGAGGAGCTTATGATGCAGGCTGGCATTGTTAAGGATGATCCCAGGGCCAGGGAATTATTTCATATCATGCTGGCATTTCGAGCCATACGTGCTCTGGGTGAATTATACCTTCATTCAGGTGAATGGACACTCCAGGAGGCCATTGATTTTGCAGTTGAAAAGACACCGCGGGGGTGGATCACCCCGCAATCAAACACCATACATGGCGATTATGCCATTTATCTCGCTCAACCCGGATATGGAACAAGTTATGTCATAGGTAAATTACAGCTCGAAAAGCTCATTGCCGATAGGAAGGATCAATTGGGGAATCAGTTTATCCTGAAAGAATTCTTTGATGACTATTTCAACATGGTGTGATTCCCGCATCCCTGATTCGCTGGGAGATGTAAATCCTGTGGCTCGCTGCTCGTTACTCGTTTTCTTGCTGCGGTTCAAGATTTTTTCTGTGCCTTGTTCAGTGCAAGTTGAAAATCAGCAACCAGCTCACTGAAAATTTCCTTCACGGTGGTAATTTTTTTTGCCAGGTAAGCATTGCTGCCGGCAAAGGCATATCCTTTTTTCATATTACCCTTGTAGGCATTGTACAAAGCAGTAATAATGCAATATGGGCTACTGGAAACATTGCAGGTTTTGATGCAATGGAAGGGACATTTGATGGGCACTTTCAAACCCTGCTTTACCTTATCAATGAAGCTGTTCTTCACAGCCCTGCCGGGCATGCCAACCGGACTCTGAATGATTTCCATGTCACTTTCTGAAGCGTCTATGTAAGACTGTTTGAATTCCATTGATGCATCGCATTCATCGGTGGTGACAAATCGTGTGCCCATCTGTACTCCTTTGGCGCCTTTTTGCATGATATTATAAATATCCTGACCGGTATAAATACCGCCTGCGGCAATAACAGGAATTTCCTTTCCGTACTTTTCCTCATAGAAGCGGACTTCCTTCACGACCTCGGGAATAAGTTCCTCCAGGGAATAATTAGCATCTTCAAGATTATCCTTTTTGAAACCCAGGTGACCGCCGGCCTTGGGTCCTTCCACCACAAATGCATCCGGGAGGTAATCATGCAATGTTTTCCACTTTTCACATATGATTTTTGCTGCCCTGCCCGATGAAATAATGGGAACGAGCTTTGTCCTACTGTTAGGCTTCAGAAAAGAAGGCAAATCCAATGGCAACCCGGCTCCTGAAAATATTATATCTACCTTTTCTGAGATGGCAGTCCTTACCAGATCGGCAAAATTAGTCATGGCCACCATGATGTTAACACCAATGACACCCAGGGTTCTCTCCCTGGCTTTTCGCAATTCAATTCTAAGGCCTTCCATGTTGGCTTCCAGGTAATCCAGTGCAGGATTACGATGCACCAACCCAAGCCCTGCAGCCGAAATAACTCCTACACCGCCCTGGTTTGCAACAGCCACAGCCAGCCCTGACATTGATATGCCAACTCCCATACCACCCTGTATAACAGGTATCGGTATACTTATTCCTCCAATTTTCAATTCTCTCATGAAAGCTCCCCCACAATTATGTTGTTATGACCTGCAAAGGTAGGTAAACACTTTAACAAAGTGGGTCAATTCAAAATTTATTATCAGTAAGGACGCAAAAATTTTTATCTTTAAAGTGAATATAAAGCCGGAAAATATGAAACCACTGATTGCAGCATCATTGCTATTGATGGTGATCATTGCGGGATGCCATGGCAATACAGAGAAAACAAGGGAACAAACCGGAATAAAAGACAGCAAGACTGAAGAAATTCTGGATACCATTTTATTGAGACAAACGATTAAGCATTACCTTGAAAATAGTGATCAGAATCCATCTCCCGAAGGTAAAATATTTGCCAGTTATCACGTATTGGGGATCAATTCAAATCATGACACTATAAACGCATTCATATGGGCCTATATTATGGATTACTCACCCGGCATAAGCGGACCCACTGAGAATACTGGTCTTAGCCTTCCGGTTAAAATCACCTTGCTCCGTTCAAACGAAAAATTTCATGTCCATGAAACAGAATATCCTGAGGAGGGTGAAAATTATGCAGAATCGGTCCGTGACATTTTCCCGGCTCAATTCCACGAATGGATATGGGGTAGTGAAAAATATGAAACCATCCAATTGCTGAAGGAGGATGTGCTGGAGGAGGCCACTGCATACTATGAACAAGCCACTGAAAGCCCGGACAGGAAGAGAGTCGCTGATAGCACCATCCAGGAAGGACCCCGGATGGAAGTGACGATTATTGTACCGGAAGATCTGCCGGGATATGAGGCTGCCATGACACGGTATGTTCAGACAGGTGAAGGAAGCGATCCGGCAGATACATTTAATTTTATCAAAAAGACGATCACAACAAGCGGGACATCAGAGCCGGAAAAGACCTGCGCCCAGCTGGCCGCAGATCAGATCAAAATCGGTGGAGGACCTGAACGTGCAACTATAATTCATTTCAAGATTCATCAGAATACGTCATATATTGTATTCGATATCAATGTAGATGGATGGCTGGGATCGAGTGTGGCCATAGCCAAGTTACGTCCCCTGGTTGAAAAAACACTGCTGAATTTTCGCGGTATTGACAAGGTTGTCTTTGATTATGCCCCTGAATAAAACGCTTGATTTGAACATTTCAATATTGTAATTTGGCGCCTATTAATAAAAACGTAGTAATAATGAAAAAGATAGCTTTATTGGGTATCTCACTGTTAGTAACAATCTTTATAAATGCCCAGGATGAAAGAATTCTGCCTTCCTTTGAGCAGGTTTTATCCCTGAAAAGAGCCGGCGGACCGGTAATATCACCCGATGGGAAGCATGTACTTTTTACTGTGACCCAGACCGACTGGAAAAACAACCGTTATGATACCGAGATCTGGATATCAAAGGACGGAAAAAAAACATTCCAGCTTACAAACAATCAAGAAGGTAGCAACAGTAATCCCAAATGGTCGCCTGATGGCAAATGGATTGCTTTCACATCAAGCAAAGGCAACAAGAATCAGATTTATGCCATTAACACCGAAGGGGGAGAAGCATTCCCGGTAACCAGGGAAAAGAATGGTGTAGGAAATTTTGAGTGGTCTCCGGATGGGAAAAGAATTGCTTTCACTGTCCAGGAAGATACTGAGAAAGAAGATAAGAAGCGTGAGGAGCGTTATGGCTCATATGCTGTTGAAGATGAAGAATATAAGCTTACAAAGCTTATGGTAATTGATTTTGATACCGATTACCTCGAATTCTTTCCACTGCCATGTTATGAGAAAGATTCCCTGAAGAAAGAGCAGTTGTGCCAGGATTGGCCGGAACCTGAAGCACTGGTGGATAGCGTTGATTATACCCTCACCTCCTTTGAATGGTCACCGGATGGTAAAATGATAGTATTTAACCACCAGCCGGATCCATTGATAAACTCCTCTTTTAAATCGGATATATCAATACTGTATACCGACACAAAGAAAAGAGCTACCCTGGTTGCAAATCCGGGCTCTGACAGGTTTATCGACTGGTCTCCCGACAGCAAGTCTATTCTGTACACCAGTGATGTTGATAATACAACTTCTAATTATTATATGAACAGCAGGTATTTCAGGATCGATATTGATGGTAAAAACAAGAAGGAACTGGGGAAGGATTTTGATGAAAACCTCTCAGGGCTTATATGGACAGATAAAGGAATATATGCCACTGCATATCAAAAAACACTAAGGCCACTCTTCATTATGCACCCTGATAACGGTAAGGTAGAAAAAGTGCTCGACAGCCCTCCAAGGATCTATGCATTATCTATTTCAAAAGATGGTAATAAGATGGCATACATAGGTGCGAAAGATGAAAGCCTGCCTGAAATATACATCAATGATACTGGTAATAATGATCCCATGATATTGACAGCTTTCACTGACCAGATTAAAAACTGGAAATATTCGATACCGGAAGTAATAAGCTGGAAAAGTAAGGACGGTACAATCATTGAAGGCATCCTTCATAAGCCAATGGATTATGAGCCCGGTAAGAAATACCCTCTACTGGTGAATATTCACGGTGGGCCAACCGGTATATCCCTGCCCGAGCCAACGCCATCCTATGTGTATCCGGTATTGCAATGGCTTGACAAGGGAGCCCTGGCGCTAATGCCCAACTACAGGGGATCAGCAGGCTATGGTGAGGAATTCAGGAAGCTGAATGTGGAGAACCTTGGTGTAGGTGATGCATGGGATGTAATGTCAGGTATAGAAGCTCTTAATAAGAAAGGAATTATTGACACCAGCAGAATGGGAGCCATGGGATGGAGCCAGGGGGGTTATATTTCAGCCTTCTTAACAACAAATACAAACGCATTCGAAGCAATTTCGGTCGGAGCTGGTATCTCAAACTGGATGACCTATTACGTGAATACGGATATACATCCGTTCACGAGACAATACCTGAAGGCCACCCCATGGGAAAATGAAGAGATATACCGTAAAACTTCACCCATGACAAACATTAATAAGGCCACTACACCTACCCTTATCCAACATGGTGAGTTTGACAAAAGGGTTCCAATCCCAAATGCATATGAACTGTTCCAGGGATTACAGGATGTCGGGGTGGATACAAAGCTGATAGTATACAAGGGATTCGGTCATGGCATTACCAAACCTAAAGAGCGACTTGCAGCAATGTGGCATAACTGGCAGTGGTTTGGTAAGTATGTGTGGGAAGAGGAAATAGATATTCCGGTTGTGAGCAGTGAGCGGTGAGCCCTTCGATGCGGCCTCCGGCCTTACTCAGGACAAGCGATGAGCAGTGAGAATTTATATAAAAGTTACCTGGTTCGTAAAAGAATATCCGCCTGCCTGAACTCACATATACCTGAAGACAGGCCTGTCATCAGCCTGAATGGCTGCTGTAAAGTATACAGGCCCGTTACTGGTATATTGTCCTAGATTTTATATTATTCCTTTTCAACCTGCAGACTATCGTGTAATGCTTTAGCGTTCATTGCCTTATTATAACTCCAAAGGGAATCAATTTCATACGCTTTCATATAACTTTCATATGCTTTACCATACTCCTCAATCTGCATGTAATAGTCCCCTTTTGAATCATAGGGATTCGGCAGGTCTGGCTCGAGCTCTATGTATTTACTGAAAGCAGCATCAGCCTCTTCATATTGCTCCAGTTCTATATAGGCATACCCCAGCATGTTATAAATAGGAGCAGGATCTTCAGTTATCTCAATCGCCTTTTTATAAGACTCCACAGCACCGCTGTAATCATTTACCAGAGTCTGTGCCGTTGCCAGTCCCATATAAGCCTGGGGATCTTCGGGGTACATTTCCACGAGCTGTTTTGCTGTTTCTGTAACATCTGCCTCCGGGTCTGCCAGCCATTGTTCAAGCATGGCCTTAAATAGTAATTCCCCCTCACTTAATTCTGCCTGTGATTGCAATGCTATTTCAGCATTCTTCCTGAATTCCTCATCATTGCCAAACCACTTATAGTAGAGGCTTTTGTAGTATGCCGGCATGAAAAAGTCAGGGTCTTCAGCCATAGCCTGATCAAACAGCTCCATTGCTTTATTAAGATAAACCCTTTCAAAGGCTGTAACGCCATCCTTGAATGATGCAAGGGCTGTTTCCGAATCTGTAGTGATCGGTATTTTTGTCTCTTTCACTTCCTGTTTACATAAAGTAACAAGCACCATTATAACAGGTAATAACAGTACTAAGGCATTTGTTTTTTTCATTTTTCCTGATTTTAATAATTTAAATTATCAGTATCTTTACCAAATTTAAAACAAAATATGATGCAAGTCAAATATAGTGGCATAGGCGCAAAATTTTGCGCCTCTACGGCACCGTTTAATAAATAATGGTTCTGAAAATCACAACAAATTCGGTCCCCAATCAAAAAACCTTGCATCAATAATTCGTGGATACAAGCAGGGGTTAAAACATACGCCGTTGACAATAATCTGTATTTTGCCTGGCAGAAACGATTTTATGACCGTATAATTAGGAATAATGATGAATTGAATCGTGTCAGGGAATACATTAATTCAAATATTGATAATTATTACCCGGGGTAAGATATCCTCCTAAAAAATTTTTGCCATTCCCGATCGCTTGATCTATATTTATATATCCAAACCTGAACAAAATGCCCGATAAAGCAGACAAGCCATTGAACTTCTGGCAGGAGCTGAAACGCAGGAAGGTCGTTCGTGTGATGATCGCTTATGCCGCCAGTGCCTTTATTGTGCTTGAAGCAGTGGATATTATATTCCCTCGAATGGGATTGCCTGATTGGACAGTAACCCTTGTGATTTTCCTGCTTATCATTGGATTTATATTCTCAATAATCATGTCATGGATATTCGACATCACACCCGAGGGTATAAAGAAAACAAAATCTGTAAAAAATGGAAACAAAGATATATCCAAAAGCAGCAAGCGAGGCTTAAAGGTCAGTGACGGGATTATTGCTGCACTTCTTGTTATTGTCTGCATCCTCCTTTATCCAAAAATATTCAAAAGTGACAAATTTGAAGAAATCAGGGATGAAGAAGGCAGGATCTCAATTGCCGTGATGCCATTCAGAAATATGACGAATGACACCCTGTTAAATATCTGGCAGGAAGCAATTCAATTTGAACTCATAAATGACCTGTCAAATTCAGAGGAACTGGTGGTACGGTCACACCAAACCATGTATGACATTCTCCAGGCAGGCAATCATACCAATTATGCAACTATAACTCCCGGTATTGCAAAAGAAGTTTCCCTGAAATCAAAATCAAATACCTTTATTTATGGGAATATTACCTCGTCAGCTGACATACTACGAATTAATGCTCAACTGGTAAATTCCAGGTCAGATGAAGTTTACAAAACGTTTAAGGGGGAAGGCAAAAGTGAAAACGACTTATTCCAGATAACTGACTCATTGTCGAATCTTATCAGGAATTATCTTGAGATTAAGAAACTTGAACAGGAAACAATTCATGACATCAGTACCTGGGCGGAAACAAATTCTGTCGAATCATACAGATATCACATAAAGGGCATGCACTTGTTTTACAAAACAGAATATCGCTCTGCAATAGATATGTTTAATAAGGCCCTGGAGATAGACCCGGATTTCTTTGTTTCACAATTCTATCTTTCAATCTCTTATAATAACCTTGGAAATTATGAAGAGGCTAAACTCATTTCGAAAAGCTTATATGAAGAGATAGAACATTTCCCATATACTTATCAATTATTGGTAAAAAGCCTTAAAGTACTCTTTGAAAAAAAATATGCAGGAATTCATAAGATTATCGGAGTTAATCCTGCATGATGATCCACAGGCACGTACTGCATGGTATCAGCAGGGCTTGAACTACTACGGAATACATGAATATGAACCTGCCATTCGATGCTTTGAAAAAGCATTGGAGATAGACAAAGAATGGGGTGGTGATTGGGAATGGGTTTATATATACAGTCTTACAGGAGAAGCTTATCATTTATTGGGTGATCATGAAAAGGAGAGGAAAATTTATGAACTGGGCTTGAGTATACTCCCTGATCATCCGGCAATAATCTACAATCAGGCTGTTTGTGCCCTTTCACGGGGCGATAAACAGGAAGCCGGTGAATATATTGAGAAATACCGTTTAATAAGGGAAACCGAGGGCCGTGAAGATTTCTGGACTGATTACAATATCGGACTTATCTACCAGGAAGCTGAGCATTTTGATGAAGCCATGGATATTTTCAGTAAGATGGTAGAAGCAGATCCACAGAACCCAGCTGTTAAGTGGCGACTGGGCTACCTTCTCATAGACAGGGAAGTGGATGTAGATAAAGGCATGAAACTGATCGACCGGGCACTTGAATCCGCACCTGGACACACTGATTATTTATATACAAAAGGACTGGGCTATTATAAGCAGGGCAAGATTGAAAAAGCCCATGAAGTTCTTAAAAGAGGGTGGGATGCCCGGAATTTATATTACCATGAGCATTATTTGCTTATGAAGGAAGTTGAGCAGGCACTTGCCTCACGCTAACTTGCATTTTAAATTCATCTGTGTCATTCACCCTGATTCTGTAATTTTTGCATCGCCCCTGGTGGCAGGTTTCACAAGTGCGGAACTCAAAAAGATCACCGACAGGCTAAAGACTCAGAAAACCCTTTATAGTTGAGAAAACTATCCGATCATAAATCATAATTAATACTTAATACTTTCTTTACTCTCTTTTCTTAACCTCATTTATAAGCGCCTTGAACTCCTCTGTCTCCTCCCTAACCTGGACAATAAAGCTATTTTCATCAACCGTCCCGATAGCAGCAGTCATCTCATCCATATTCCTGTATGTTGCCTGCCGGAAGGTGTTATCATAATCTTTTTTACGTGAGATATACACCTGGTCACGGATGTATTCCTGGATAGTCACCGCCTTGTTCAGGGCTGCTTTCCACTGGGCCTCCGTGGGGCTGTCTGTCCCATATATTTCACACAGGATCGCAAAAGCATGTTTTTGCTTGTCCATGGGGTATTTCATCCACAGATCATCATATCTCTCGTGTATCTCTTCCCATGTTTTCAGTTGCCCAGAACCAATATCCGCACGTATCTTATCAACATCCTTTTTTTGCATAATCTGTCCACCGAGATTGATCCATTCACGCTGCCTGATATTTTTCAGGTTCTTACTCAGGTCTGTTAACTTGGACTTTGGATGTGCATTCATGTATTCCACCAGGTTCTTCATGGCATAATAATGCAGCATATCACCATAGGCATGGTATGCTTTATATACTTTGAGGATCAGCACCTTGCGCTTGCTGCGCTCCATATTTTCACCATATATCTCCATTTTATTCACCGCTTCTTCTTTACCTGACAATATTTTTTGACCCAGCCTGGCCAGATCATCTTCGTTTTTCAATCCCGCTGATTCACTGCTGGCTTTGGCAGTCCATATTTCCAATAATCTCCTGGCATGGAGTATCTCTTCCACCGTGTCAGGTGCAAATGTTTCAAATTCAATGTTCTGTACTTTATTTACGCGCTTATCACGGGCCTGAAATTTCCAGGAATTCCTCGCCAGGGCATACATATTATATAACCACCAGAATGCAGGCATCACTTCCAGCCTGTCCTTTGATTCATTATTATTAACCAGTGAAAATGGGAGGGGTATATCCAGTTCCGCAGGGTAGGCAGCTTTGGAAAGCAGTACAAATGATGCAAAGCGGCTTGAGTGTTTCAAACTGGTACACAATCCCGGCCAGAATCCGCGACCGGCCTGTATTTCATTATCATTGGCCCGACTGTTATGATTGGAGCCAATGGTAGCACCGGCAGCTATATTGCTCTGCCCCAGAACCACTGAAGCAACAAGAAAAGAATTGTTATGATGCTGCTCGTGTGCCGGGAAAATTAAGTTGTTCAACACCTCGCAACAGGAGATGGTTGAATTATCCCCCAGGAATGAATTGATCAGACGAGCCCCATATTTCAGGTTTGAATTATTACCAAGTATGAATTTTACTGCTTTACAGCCGTAAAATATATGGCATCCATAACCAATTATACCATTAACCAGTTCCACACCCTCCCCTATCTGTGTCGGTTCTTTTTCAGAGGAGTTGATGGTAAGGTTTTTTAATTTATTCGCTCCCTTTATGTAACAATCCGAACCAATCTTAACATCCTTCAGAATAAGAGAATTCTTAATAACACACCGGTTTCCTGTTGTACCATAGTAACCACGATGCTTATCCATACTGTCCTGGGTTATTTTCTTTAAACTATCCTGCAAAGCTTTATCGTCGACATACTTTGCCCATAGATAAGCATCGGCTGTGATCATACCGTCAAAGGGCAGGACCTGCCGGCAACCTGTCTCATTCATCAGGTCGAGCCAGGTCCTGACATCTTCTGGTTCACCTTCCTTTAAAATTCCATTGCCGAATTTGGCATGATCAGTTGTATGCATTTCCTGAATATTAAACAGTATGCACCTGTCACCGATAATATAATGAGCCAGGTAATGAACGTTGTGAATAGCCACATCATCACCGATATCACAGGCGATGACAAGACTGTTGGTGATACCGGCAGGCACGCGCAGATCATGATGCTGAAGAACAACATTCCGTAATTTACCGATCCTGACCAGCCCGAAAAAATTTGTATTCTTAATCAACCGTGGATCAAACTGGTCAGTGACAAGAATGTTATCCCAGGCATCAGCAGTATTATCGTTTTTCACTAACCTTTCAATCTCATCCGATTGAAGGTGTCGCCATCCCTCCTGCGGGGGAGTGACCTGTTTGTTTCGTTGAAAATATTCATCCTTACCTTTGGGTAGATATTCTTCGGGAATGAAATTTTTGCCAATATTCTCCTGTGGTACGATTTTTAATGAATTCATAGCGTGGTTTTATAAGTTTTAATATTTCTACTTTCTCTGACACAGATAAAAATATGATATACTTTAGTAAGAGAAATGCAGATTATTAATAGTATTATTCCTGATGAAATAAAATTATATTATTTTAGTAAGAGGAAGACTCTATATACGATTTTTTTGACGAATGAAGGATAATGTAGTATTAAAGGGCTTTATTATATTCTCATTGTACTATAAGTCTCTGTATTCACCTATTTATCCGGTATTTATTCCAAAGGCCCAGTCGATATATAACGAGCCCTGCAATAGATATTATTAATCCAATAAGGGCAATGGTAAAATATTCATAATAAAAAAAGATAAATCCACCGGCCAGTCCGAATGCTATTATAATTTTACCGCTTGTTATTGTTATCTGTGACTGCTTTCTGATCTTTTGTTCGGTTTTCTCTTCAATTTCTGCGGCCCTGGCCAGGGCAAGTATTATATTATTATTATGATTTCCTGACCATAATACATTTCCACTGGATGATTTACCATGACGCGGCTCTGGAGTCAGCCTTGCATTGTTAATCCCCCTTACTTCCCCGGTAGCAGCACAAGCAGCACAACACTGTCCGTGTTTCTGCCAGTAATCAGAAGTAGAATGTTGTTGCAATCTTTTTGTCAGTATTGAGATATATTGATCGCAATAATCACATTGATATTTATTTGTGGAATCCTGTTCTCTCATTCCCATTTTTCTGTTATTAAGATTTATGACCATCATAAAGACATCGCCATAGAGGTTATAATTCTTTTTATAACAGCAATGTAAATACTAAATTATGCAAATAAAACATGCCTGTTCTTTAATATCTTAGAATGAAGATATTATAAGATAGAATGAGAATCTGCTTTTTTTTGATATTCAGCCAGATATATTAAGATGTTATTTAGAATTAATTATTTCCTCTTTTTATTGTTGAACTGATGAATCGTTTAATCGTTGAATTGGGTTTTTATAACTTTATATAATATAACACTGCCGATTAAACGATTAAACACTTCTAACCTCTTACTGTGTCTTCTGTAGCCTTTAAGGCAAAGGAAGAACCCGTCATCAAGAATTAATATTTGTCATTTATAAGCACTTGGTTTATATTTATATATCAAAACCACAACCGGATGCCTACCAAGAAAAAAAGAGTGATAAGATTCTGGCAGGAGCTTAAACGCCGTAAGGTAATTCATGTCGTAGTGGTTTATGCAACATCGTCTTTCGTAATAATCGAACTGGTAAATAATCTCTTTGAGCCCTTATACCTGCCTGATTGGACCCCTACCATGGTAATTATCATCCTGGCGATAGGGTTTCCCTTTGCCCTAATTTTTTCATGGATATTTGATGTTTCACGAAAGGGTGTTACAAGGACAGGATCAAATAATAATGTCACAGTAGAGAAGATAAGCCCGTTAAAGAAAGAGAGCAAAAGTGTGCAGGAAAATTCAATTGTTATTCTTCCTTTTGAGGATATGAGCCCGGATAAGGACAATGAATATTTTTGTGACGGAATAACGGAGGAAATCATAAATGCTCTTACAAAAATAAAGGACCTGTATGTTGTGGCCCGAACCTCTGCTTTTGCATTCAAGGGACAGAAAACCGATGTACGGGAAATAGGCAATAAGCTGGGTGTTGAAACCCTTCTTGAAGGTAGTGTGAGGAAATCAAACAATAAACTGCGAATAACGGCCCAGTTGATAAACATTGAAAATGGCTTCCACTTATGGTCAGAAAGTTTTGACAGAGAGGCAGCTGATATTTTTGCCATCCAGGATGAAATAGCCATGCAGATTGTCAACAAATTGAAGGTTAGCATTAAATCAAATGAAGCCGATATGGTTTCAAAACGCTACACCGGTAACCTGGAAGCATATAATCTTTACCTTAAAGGGCGATATTTCTGGAACAAGCTTACTGAAGAAGGATTGAACAAAGGGCTGGACTTCTTCAGGCAGGCTATAAAAATTGACCCTCAATATGCACTTGCTTATTCAGGTATATCTGACTCTTACTGCCGCCTTGCCTGGTATTCCTACAGTTCACCCCGGGAAGCCTTCCCTGAGGCAAAAAAAAGCTGCAGCAAAAGCCCTTGAATTAGACAAGAATCTACCGGAAGCTTATGCATCACTCGGCTTTGTAAGTATGTGCTTTGATCGTGATTACGACAGGGCAATAGAACAAATAAAGATAGCTATTAACCTCGACCCGGGTTCTGCAGGGGCACATACCTATCATTCCATCTGCCTGGCAATCACCGGCAGGCATGAAGAATCGATAAAAAAAGCTAAGAAGGCACTTGAACTGGATCCCCTCACACCAATTATGCAGATTAACCTCGGTGGACGTTATTACTATGCACGGAAATACGAAGAATGTATCGAAAGTGTGAAAAAAACGCTTGAAATGGATCCCGGTTTTGAAATAGCTCATTATTACCTTGCCTATTTCTATAACCAGATGAATGAACAACAAAAAGCCCTCGAGGAAATTAAGAGGGTGATCAGTGTGTTTGGTCGAGACAACACCCAGTTCCTGGCTGCCCTAGCCATTATCCTGGCTTCCATGAATGATAATGAAGGTGCAGAATCAGTGGTAGGTGAGATGCTTGAGCTGTCAAAAGAAAAATACACATCATTCTTCTGGCTCGGAATGATATATGTAGTTCTTGACAGATATGAGAAAGCTTTTGAGATGTTTGAAAAAGCCTATAATGACAGGGAAGTATTAATGATATTCCTTAATGTGGATCCTGTTTTCGATGGTATAAAACCGGATCCAAGGTTCCGTTCGTTATTAAAGAAAATGAATTTCATCTGATGAAGAAACCGGTTGACAATAAGCTGAGAAAGTTATGGCGGGAACTCAAAAGGCGTAATGTAATAAGGGTAATTACTGTTTATGCTGCTGCGGCATTCGTGATCCTGGAATTGGTTTCAATTATCGTGGAACCCTTGAGGCTGCCGGAATGGACACTGCCACTAATTATAGTTCTTCTATGTGTCGGCTTCGTTATAGCAGTAATCCTATCCTGGATCTATGACCTGACACCGGAAGGAATTGAAAGGACGGAATCGGCAAAAGAACCTGCAGAAAATATACCGGATAGACCCTCCCGCCAGATCGGATGGAAGGTAGCTACCATTATCAGCCTGGTGCTTATTGCAGGACTGGTACTCCTGAATATATTCAAAAATAATGGAAGGTCCGGGGATATCAGAAAGCTTGAAAAATCAATTGCCGTACTACCTTTCCATTACTATAATGTAAACCCGGAAGCCGAAGATATAGGCGACGCTTTTTCAAACGAGATCATTACCCAGCTTTATAAGGTCAGGGGATTTGACCGTATCATATCACATACTTCCACGCTACGGTATAAAGGACCAGATATGCCTTCCATGCCTGTAATAGGTGATGAGCTGGATGTTAATTTCATTATCGAAGGTTCCCTGGAAAGACAGGACGAGGATGTATCAATCCAGGTACAGATAGTGAGAGCCGATACCGATGACCATATCTGGGCTGATGAATTTAAAGGCAAGTGGAATGATATTTTCAAAATCAGGGCCAGCATCGCAAAGAATGTGGCATCGGAACTAAAAACCATACTCTCACAATCTGAAATTGAACTGATCGAAGAGGAACCAACGGATAACCTGGAGGCTTATGATTTCTATTTGCTGGGTAACCAATACCGGCAGAAAGGAAGTGAAGAGAATTATTTAAAGGCAATCGATCTTTATAAATCAGCCCTTGACCTTGATCCTGAATTTGCACTGGCCTGGGTCGGCATTGGTAACTCATACAGAGGTATGTTTTTTAATGCCAACTGGTTACCGGAAGAAGCTTATGAAAAATCCAGGGCTGCTGTCTTAAGAGCCCTGAAAATAGACAATCAGCTTGCTGAAGCTCATCTGGCACTTGCACGTGTAAAATATGAGTATGACTGGGACCTGGAAGCTGCCGAAAGAGAATTTAAGAAAGCTTTTGAACTTAACCCCAACCTGGCCGAGGCATATGCCTATTATGGAGATCTTCTGAACCTGAAAGGTGATAGCGAAGAAAGTCAGCTTTATTTCAAGAAAGCCTTAATGCTTAATCCCAACCCTCCCAACTCTGTAAGGTACCAGACATTCATGGGTTATTCTTATCTTATGGCCGGCAAAGAGGATTCGGCAATAATTGTTCTTAAGCAGATAGCCTATGAACATCCGCACCTGGAAAGCCCACAACGATTCCTGGGAGCAGTATACATATCATCCGGGGAATATGATAAAGCCATAGAAATGATGGAAAGAGCTGTTGAAATTAATAGCGTAGCTCACAGCAATCGACTTCTTCTCGGGATTGCTTATGCCAGGGCCGGTTTGCTGGATAAGACCAGGGAGCAATTGGAGTTACTTGACGGGCTTGAGGATGAAACCTCCTCGATCTCATTCCCACGGGCTGCTCTCCTCGCTGAACTGGGGCAAGTGGATTCGGCAATGTACTGGCTGGGGAAAGCCTATGAAGAGAGGAACCAGTGGGTGCTCTATTTAAAAGTGTATGATTTTTTCTTTACCACCATACGCTCCGATCCCCGGTTTATTGAATTTTACAATAAAATATGGCCTGGTGATGAATGATTGCTCAGGGCACCCGCCTTCGCTAAAGCTTCGGCGGGCAGGCAGGGGGCAGGTATCGAACGGTACAGCTGGCCCGGCAATGGCATGCAGAACATTATCCTTTTCAGTAATCCTTATGAGAAAAATTTTTTGCAAATCTACCATTTGAAGCAATTAACAGATAAGGTAATTATTCTTAAAAAGTTTACTAGCAGGCTAAGGGTAAAGAAAGATTAAAGACAAAAGGAAAAAGACAAAAGTGAATTATTCCTTTGCGTTCCGCCTTTCGTCTTTCGTCTTTCATAATTCATCATTCAGAATAACTCTCTATACGTAAGATTTAGGCTGAGAATTATGTCAGCTGAAAAGAGAGTAAAAAATTACTACCTTACCAGCTAAAACACCCACCATGACTGATTACGGTTTCTGGTCACTTATTCCTCCCTTATTGGCAATAGTGCTTGCCATACGCACCAGGCAGGTGTATATTTCTCTGGGTCTGGGCATATGGGCCGGATGGTTTATCATTAACAGGGGTAACCCGGTGAGTGGTTCAGTGGCAACAGTAACAGCCATTGTGGATGTATTTAAAACTGATGGTAACACACAAACAATACTCTTCACCCTGCTTATCGGTTCACTCATAGCTTTTATGCAGCGCTCAGGGGGCGTGAACGGTTTTACCTCCTTAATAAACTCACGATTACATAGCAGGCGTGAATCATCTCGTAGTATACAGTCATGGGCTGCCTTAACCGGCCTCATAATATTTGTTGAATCAAATATTTCAGCCCTCACTGTAGGAACCTTGTTCAGACCACTTACAGACCGTCTTAAGATCTCACGTGAGAAGCTTGCATACCTGGCCGATTCCACTTCTGCACCCTCAAGTATACTTATACCCTTGAATGCCTGGGGCGGTTTTATAATGGGTCTTCTTTTGGTACAGGGCTTCGACCGGCCATTTCTGACCCTGGTATCAGCTATCCCCTTCAACATATACCCCATATTTGCAGTTATAATGGTATTTTTCATTATCAGGACCGGCCGGGACTTTGGTCCTATGAAAAAAGCCGAAAGGAGGGCAAGGGAAGAAAATAAACCCCTTCGAGATGGTGCCACTCCAATGGTATCTTCCGAAATAACAATGATGGAAGCAGACAAGGAAAAGCCTCAACGGGCAATAAATATGATTCTGCCGGTGGGGATTATGGTACTTGCCATGCCTGTGATGCTGGTATGTACAGGCTGGCGTAATGTGGAACCGGGAACAGCCACCTCATTCATAAATCACTCTATACAGGCTATCGGTAATTCATCAGGTGCTGAATCAGTACTTTATTCGGTACTTATATCATTACTTATCAGCGCCATTGCTTTCAGGGCACAAAAGATACTTAAGCTCAAAGAGCTGGCATCCACGGCATTGAAGGGTATGTCGGGCATGGTGTCAATGGCCTTGCTTATGGTGCTTGCTTTTGCCATCGGTAATTTATGTAACGAGATGGGCACGGGTAATTACGTAGCGGAAATAACCCACAGGTGGTTATCACCTTCACTTGCACCATTACTGATATTTCTTGCCAGCTGCTTTATTGCTTTTTCCACAGGCACTTCCTGGGGCACTTTTGCCATCATGATAGCAATTGCCGTACCTGTTGCGCACAGTATGGATGCACATGTCCCCCTGGTAATAGCTGCCGCTCTTGGTGGTGGTGTTTTCGGGGACCATTGCTCACCCATATCTGATACAACTCTTATTTCATCCATGGCATCTGCCAGCGACCATATTGATCATGTAAGGACCCAGTTGCCCTATGCACTCACTGCCGGTCTTACTGCTTCCCTTATATACCTTTTACTGGGCTATATTTTTTAACCGGGGATTGGAAAAAACAAAGGTGAACATTGAGCTAAAATCATTGTTATACAATAATAGATCTTGTATATTTATTATTTATTAACCGATAGAAAAATAAAATTATAAAACTTATGAAAAAAGACGTTTACATTAACAACAAGGAACTGGAAAAAAATTAAACGAATTATTAAGTGATTACCAGGTGTATTACCAGAATCTGCGTGCTTTTCACTGGTTAATAAAAGGACAGCAATTCCATCAGTTGCACGAAAAGTTTGAGGAGTATTATGATGAAGCTGCCGATGACATTGATGAAGTGGCAGAACGCATTTTGATGATAGGAGGCAAACCATTACACACCTTTGAGGACTATATTAAAAATTCATCCATCAAAGCGGAGAAAGACCATGAAAAAGCTTCAGAAATAATCCCTATGGTTATATCAAATCTGGAATCGTTGCTGGGTTCATTCAGAGAGATCGTTGAAGTTGCAGGAGAATCTGACGACGAAGGCACTGTAGCCCTCATGGGTGATTTCATCAGTGCCACAGAGAAAAAACTGTGGATGCTGAACAGTATGCAGGCATAAAACCTTATCATTAAATTTTAAGCCGTACGTTGATTTTCTCCAGCAGTCCTGTGATCCAAACCACAAAGAGAGCGAAAAGGAGAGACTTTATCAAACCCGCAATGCCCCCGGTGAGTGAATCGGGGATAAGCATTATAAGAGGACCCAGGGTGGGGTAAATAAAATACGGAACGAGGTAGCAGGTAAGTGTACTTCTTCCTGCCGGCATTATAAATGTTGCCCAGCGCGTTTTGTTCATGATATCTGCAAGCCAGTACATGAAAGCAAAGAAAGCAAAGCTGATGCCGGCACATATGGCAGTCCAGGCAGGAGTTGCATGAAGCTACCAGAGGTCATTCACAAATATCATCAGCAGCATGGTGAGAGCCCTGAATATATCGATGGAAGCAATTCTTTTGGTAGCCATCAGGTGTCATAATAAATTTTCACATAATTACAATTTTTAATGATCCTATACAAGACGTTATTTATTCCTTCTATTTACCGTATAAATTATACGGGTGCCTTGAAAGCAATAAACCTGTTAGTACTACCTTCCTCCCCCAGATAATGAATTTATTTGTATTTTGGTATTTTTAAACTTTACTGGTATGGAGTCAGCCGGCATAAAAATAACCATCTTAGTATTAGCATTACACCTCATACTATTCTCCGGCATATATCTCAGAAAAAAATCAAGACCTTACAACAATTTACTTTTTACTCTACATAAGACTATTGCTGTTGCCTGTATAATTTTTTCTATTCTGGTAATAAGAAGCTTTCTCATAAACTTAACGTTAGGTGGAGTTTTAACATTTCTCCTTATCACTACAGCTACATTATTACTGTTAACTTTTATATCCGGGGTTTTGCAGAGTTTTGAAAAACAAGCACCGAAAATAGTAAACAAATTACACAGGCTGAGCTCTTACCTGATGCTTATTTTTATGCCACTAACCTTCATTCTAATATATAAAACTTAAAACTAACTGATCATGGCAAAAAACGCACAACAAAATGCCTCCAGTGGTGCAATTTACGGATTGGGCTTTATAGGAGCAGCAATTTATTTCATTTCCACTGCCACCAGTTTCTGGATTGGTGTGCTGGGCTTCCTGAAAGCCCTGGTATGGCCTGTATTTCTTGTATACCATGCTTTTGACAAGATGCTTATGTAACATATATTCTGGATATTACGTAGCGGGCTTGTCACAAATGTCTACCTGCCATTAGGAAGCTTATTAAAGGTATAAATGGAATAATGGATTAATGGAACCGAGGAACCTGATCCCGAGAATTCGGGAGAAGGTGACGAGCTCGACGAATCCCAGCGGCACGGTTCTGGAGAACCGCGCCAGCGGGGTGAGTCAATAATGGAATGACCGATGTTTTTTATAAATTTGCAGGGTCACAGAGGCCTCTTTAGCTCAGCCGGTAGAGCAGCTCATTCGTAATGAGCAGGTCGCGGGTTCGAGTCCCGTGAGAGGCTCATGGAAAAGGCAGCCCGGCTATTCACTGGCTGCCTTTATTATCGCCTTAATCCTGTTCTATTTTTCTTCTTCTTCCTGCAGCTCCTCTGTGGCTTCTTCAAGTTCCTTCTGCAATTCTTCCATATTCTGTTCAAGGTCCTGTCCTGATTGTTCAATTGTCTGTTCCCATTCAGTACCAAAATCATCCATTAACCTGTTTGCCTTCCTTTTGGTAAAGAAGCCAACTATAAGGAATATAACTAATAATACAGCCAGGATGATTGTAATTATTTTGGATGGACCCTCTTTACCTTTCAGTGTGCTGGTTAGTGCATGATAAAGCATTAACAAGCCATACAGGTTAATGATAAATCCAATTATCGATCCTACTCCGCCACCGATAAATCCAAAGAGGGCAGTAATAGGCATAAGTACCATCAGAGAGGCTGTTACCCTTGTATTAGCCTCATAATCAGTTGAACCGCCACAGATAGCTGATATAATAAGTACTATTACAGCTCCTATGAACAGGCCGATAAGCGCACCAACAAGAGCCCAGATAAATGCCATTATCCCAACTGCACCACCGAAGATCCCAGTTGTTACACCACCTACCTTAAAAAGGGTCCAGAGAAAAGTAAAGATACCTGCTATGGCACCATAGATGAGAGCTTTTACTATAGGTACACCGAAGCCCCCTTCAACGGACATTTCCGAAAAATACGCCTTGGGTTTTGTCAGTGAATTAATTGAGTCTTTAATAAACTGATTGAAGTTAAACGATTCACTACTCATAATTAAAGGTTTTGGTTATCAAATATTCAATAATATTTATTTTCAGGATTACTAAAATACAAAATTTTATAAGTATAAAGTCTTTTTTTGAATGAAAAGAAAATATTTACTATGATTTAATAAGTATTTATATATGTCTTTGCTCACTTGTTTTTTTTGAAATTGATTTAATGTTAATGTAAATTGCATTTTGAGATAATAATTATTACGCATGAAAGGATTAAGGGCTTTTGCTATTATATTACTGATCTTCAATGGTATATCTGCTTCTTTTGGAGGAATCGGACTTATTGCTTCGCCTGACGGCAGTCTCATGGAGATGCCTCTTGAATGGTTGGCATCAACACCATTCAAAAATTATCTCATCCCCGGTATAATATTATTGACAGCCAATGGAATTTTAAGCCTGGTAATAAGTATTCTTGTAATAATAAAAAGCCGCAGCTACGCAATATTAATAGTAATCCAGGGCCTGATACTAACAGGATGGATCATAATACAGATGCTGTTTATAAATATGTTTCACTGGCTGCATGCACTTTACGGGATCATAGGTTTACTGATGATCACTACAGGCATTTTTATAAGGCTAAGACAAGGGAATGATTAGAGCCTATTCCTTGTTCGCCACTTCCCAGAGATTAAGGAAACCAAGCTTTATTATATCAAGCATCTTTCCCCAGTTAACGTATTCCACCTCATCATTGGGCGTATGATAGTCAGGATGCATAGCCGCCATAACGGCAATTATCGGGACACCGTTTTCATTAAAAGCAGTATAATCGCTACCACCTCTGGGATCTTCCTGTCCCTTGTATTCATAGTTCATTTTGAGCCCGTAATCCGTAACATTACGCTTACACATTTCCTCTATTTCCGGGTAGTTGCTATTATAGGTAACTCCCACATCCACCCCTTCTTCATCTCTTTCACTGTTTCTTGCTATCATGTCGAAGTTAATATAGAACTTACAGTTATCCATGGAGCTGATAGTGGGATTCCTGGTAAAATATTCAGAACCGAGTAATCCCTTTTCCTCACCTGTCCATGCACAGAATAAAACTGTACGCTCAGGCTGTACTCCCGTGGCAGCAAAAGCCTTTGCAATAGTCATAACGCCTACTGAACCCGATGCGTTATCATCGGCACCGTTCCATATCCTTCCGCCTGACATTCCCATGTGATCAAGGTGAGCACCTACAACAACAAATTCATCTTTCTTCTTTCCTTCAATCATTCCGATAACATTGCGCACCCTAACCCTTCTCACCTTTACCTCTGTGGAAATATTTACTCTTGTATCCTTTATTTCAACGGGTTTGAACTTAGTTAGATCCTTTGCAGCGTCACTCGCATATTTTTCAATATCAATACTGCTGTTTTTAAATATTGCTTCAACAAGTTTAGGCCCTGCATTAACCGTTATCATATCAGACGACAGACCCTCGTCATCAAGTCTTAAGCGTTTAAAATCGGCATTTCTGCTCGATTCGTTAGGCGACATATCCATATCATCAATATATTCACCGGGCATATTGACAGTACGATCACCGGGGCTTATCTCAATTACAGCCAGGGTCCCCAATTCTTCCAATTTCCTGTCTATACTCCTCATGAGCATATATGCAGCCATCCTGTCTTCCATAAGTTTTTTGTTCATGGGTGATTCGTCATCACCCATTCCCGGGAGACCCGAAAGACGAACAACAACCTTCCCTTCCAGGTCAACATCTGATAATTCATCAATACCGTATTCTTCACTTTGAATACCATAGCCCACGAAGATCAGGTTCCCTGATACATTCGCCGAAGAAGATGCGCGCAAAGTGAAATCAATATTATCCTGGAAAATAAATTCCCTGTCACCCGTTTTTACTGACAGGGTGGATTCGCCACCCGGTAAGGTCTGCAGGAGGGTGAAATTCTGAAAATATGTTCTTTCCGGTTGAGGAGTCATTTCTCTCCGTGCCATCATCCTTCTCACAGCAGGTCTGCCCATATCACCTCCTCCCGGCACATCTGAAAATTTAAACATACTGGCAACATAATCACTTGCCATATACATACCCCTTGTTCCTGTCTCACGTCCCTCGGTCCAGTCAGATGCCAGAAACTCCAGCTGTGCTTTAATAGCATCCATTGTGATTACTTCAAGACCTTTCTCCTGTGGGCTTTTCTGCGCTATTGATAAGCCCGGTAAAAACAAGGCCGTAAAAATTAAAATTGGTATAATGTTATTTCTCATAGGTAAAATTTTATTATTGGACAATCAAAGTTTATAAAATAATCACGCAAATATACCCTGATTACAGAAATATTAACAAATATTAACTGATCGGAAGCGACGTTTAATTATTAGAAGCGGTATGGCATTTTATTTGTACTTTTATGCAAAACAAAACCATCAATCATGAATAATCGGGTAATTACAGTATTTTCGGTATTGCTTCTACTCTTATCAGGATGCGGAGCATCAAGGATAAGTTTTGATGTCCTTGTACCGGCAGTTAAGACGGTACCTGCAGAAATTAAATCTATCACCGTTGTTAACCGGTCGTTGCCGGAAAATAAACAAGCAAATAAACTGGAAGGTTTGCTCACTGGCGAAGGCCTTAGGCAGGACACACTATATACACAGTATGTACTCAGGGGTTTGGATGAAAGTCTGCGTGGTTCAGCCAGGTTCAGGGTAACAGAAGCCAGTGAAGTATATACCGGGTCAGGCATAGGAACACTTCTGCCCGAGGCACTGTCATGGGAAACTGTTGATTATTTATGTGATAAATATAATTCCGATGCAGTTGTTTCACTTGAAGCATATGACTCAGATTTTGTTATCACCGGTGCTGCTGCCGGAAAGGACCTCCTTGATCTGCAAGCACAGGGTCTTGTTACCGTGAATTGCGGATTCAGGATGTACCATTCTGCCAGCAGGAGTATACTTGATGAATACATGTTCAAACACCGGATGAACTGGGGAACCGGCGGCCTCTCGGTGGTTGCTGCGGCTGATGCCATTATTAACAGGAAGAGAGCAATAGAAGGTGCAAGCCTTGAAGCAGGAACATTGTATGCCAGTCGGCTGACGCCTGACTGGATCTACATCAGCAGGGATTACTTTAAAAGAGGTAAAGGCAATTATGACCTTGCTGAAGGAGCACGTATGATGCAGCTTAATGACTGGGATAAAGCCATTGCTGCACTTGAAAGAGCACTGCAGTCGCATAAGAGAAAAGTGAGGGGCCGTGCTGCTCACAACCTGGCAGTGGTTTATGAAATCCTGGGCGACCTGTACCAGGCTAAGGAATGGACCACTGTTGCCTGGGGTGAGTGCAAAATAAGAAAATCCAGGAACTATGGCTATATACTCACACGCAGGATACAGGAGCAGGAAGTTATTGACTACCAGATAGGAAGGTAAGTACCAGAATTTTTAATAATACCACTATTACCTGCTGCTGCCCTGCCATTCCGGGACTCTGGCAGACAAGGGAAGCGTATTACATAAAATTTTTCCGAAAAATTTTCTAAAGCACTTGCATTATAAAAAATAATCTCTAGATTTGCTTCGATGAAAAGAACAAACCTACATAGCTGGTGGTGGCACAGTATTTACCAATATGCTGTGAACCATGCTGTTATGTAGTTAAGATACATTAATTCCAAGAAAAAGGCACGCTGGTCACAGCGTGCCTTTTTTATTTATACGGTAAATATTTTAACCCTAAATACATAATTAAACATGAACACAACAAAAAAAATCATTTTATCCGAAAAAGAGATGCCAACGAGATGGTATAATATTCTGGCTGATATGCCAAATATACCATTGCCGCCTCTACACCCGGGCACCAAAGAGCCTATTAAGCCCGAAGACCTGGCACCTCTTTTCCCAATGGGGCTCATCGAGCAGGAAGCTACAAGCGATCAGTATGTCGATATCCCAGGAGAGGTTCTCGACCTGTACAGAACTTACCGCCCCAGCCCGCTTTTCAGGGCATACGGGCTCGAAAAAGCCATTGGTACAAAGTGTAAGATCTACTACAAGTACGAAGGTTACAGTTATGCAGGCTCCCATAAAGCTAACACAGCTATAGCCCAGGCCTATTATAATAAGGTAGAAGGTGTAAAAAAGATGACCACGGAAACCGGAGCAGGTCAGTGGGGGTCGGCCCTGAGTTTTGCATGCCAGTATTTTGGTATTGAATTGGAGGTATTTATGGTAAAGGTAAGTTATGAACAGAAGCCCTACCGTAAAATTATGATGAATACCTATGATGCCAACGTGGTGCCTTCACCCAGCAATTTAACAGATGCCGGCAGGAAAATCCTGGCTGAAGACCCGGATTCACCAGGCAGCCTGGGAATAGCTATATCAGAGGCTGTTGAAAGGGCAGCAAAGGACCCTGCAATAAAATACTCTCTCGGATCAGTTCTCAACCACGTCTTATTACACCAGACTATAATAGGGGAAGAAGCGCTGATCCAGATGGAGAAAGCCGGGGATTATCCTGATATCGTTGTAGGATGCTTTGGAGGTGGTTCTAACTTTTCAGGTATATCTTTCCCGTTTATAAGGCAGAACCTGCTTAATGGCCATAAAACCAGGTCTATAGCCATCGAGCCTGCCTCCTGCCCTAAGCTGACCAGGGGACGGTATATGTATGATTTCGGTGATTCAGTTGGCTTAACACCACTGCTGGCTATGTATACGCTTGGACATAACTTTGTACCGGCCAGGATACATGCAGGCGGATTAAGGTATCATGGAGCAGGAGTACTTGTAAGTCAATTATTGAAAGATGAACTTATCGAAGCCCAGTCGAAACTACAGAAAGACTGCTTCAGGAACGGGGTTATCTTTGCCCGAAGTGAAGGCATTTTGCCAGCACCCGAAGCAACATATGCCATCACCGGTGTTATCGATGAGGCCCGTAGATGTGATGAGGCAGGCAAACCACAGACTATCCTGTTCAATTTATCCGGGCACGGACACCTTAATCTGAGTGCTTACGATAAATATTTTTCAGAAGAACTGGAAGATCATGAACTCACAAATAAGGAAATAGAGGAGAGTATTGCAATGATAATATAGAAGAACCTTTTTGAGCCTTTGATTAGATTTAAGTTTTAGGATTGATTGATGGATTGGTGGAAGGCTGCTTACTCAAAGAGCTGGACGTTGCCACCTGTATGAATAAACAGGACGGAGCCCCTGCCAGAAAATTTTTCCTCCCGGGCATAATCGATAAGACCGGCGGCAGCCTTCCCTGTATACACCTCATCCAGGAATATTCCTTCAAAGTGAACAAAATCCCGTATAGCCTGACTGCATTCCGGGGTTATCATGCGGTAGCCCTCACCAAGATAGCTATCGTCAACGTTAACCAATGATTTAAGATGGTCTTCATCATAATCATAAGCAAGCAGCTCAAGGGTATCCTTCGCTATATCAAAGACATTTTGTTCCTGCTCATGACTTTCCCTCGATACAGCCATCCCTGTTATTCGACCTTTCCATCCGCTTATAAGCTGTCCGACCACCAGTCCCGCCTGTGTGCCTGCAGAACCTGAAGCCACCACAAGATCTTTAAAATCCACTCCATTATTTTCTGAGTATTCCAGTATTTCCGCCATAGCCTGTATATAACCCAGTGATCCTGTTGCCACTGATCCTCCTACAGGCATATAGTACGGTTTTCTACCACTTTTCTCCAACTCCTCCATTCTCTTTCCAGTTTCCCTTATTATGTCATCCCTTTCAAGGCTGTTAATATAGGTAATATCTGCTCCTGCCATCTTATCCAGTAAAAGGTTGGCTGTATCCTTCTCAGGTTCTCCTCCTGACAGAACAAGAAAAACATCAAGACCGTTAACTTTGCCTGCTGTTGATGTCATCCTGCACCAGTTCGACTGCACAGCACCGAATGTGATAAGGGAATCATAGCCGTTAGCAATGGCATCCATAAGGAGGTAATCCAGTTTCCTTATCTTATTTCCCCCGAAAGCAAAAGCTGTCAGATCATCCCGTTTGCAGTAAAGGTCGGTGTCCAACCTGGCACTTAGATTATTTAACCTGTGCACCGGGGTAGGTAATAATGACATTTCCAGCCTGGGTTTCCCCTCCAAATGTTTATTAATAAATTCTGATTTTTTCACTTAATATTTATTTTTTGGTGTTCTTCTTTCAAGTTATATAAATTACTGTTAATATTTTCTATATTCATATACCTAAAATTAGTAAGAAAATACAAATAATAATACCTGATAAAAATAATACTTATAAAATTATTTAAATCCATAAGTTATGAAACGTTTATTGATATCCTTTTTTGCCCCGCTAGCAGTAATCAGCTTAAATGCACAGGGCACAATGCTTTTGAGGCAGCCCACAATAAGTGGAAGTCATATTGTTTTTGTATATGCCAATGACCTGTGGATCTGCAGTTCTGAAGGTGGAGATGCACACAGGCTTACATCTTCGGTAGGTGCAGAAACCAATCCTCACTTTTCGCCTGATGGTGAACTTATTGCCTTCACCGCCCAGTATGACGGCAATACCGATGTTTATGTTGTACCGGTTGAAGGAGGAGAACCTAAACGCCTGACATTTCACCCGGGCACTGATGAGGTGCAGGGATGGATGCCCGATGGCAAGAATATAATATTCAGGACAGGAAGGGAAGGCAGGCCCACCCTGTCAAACAGGTTATTCATTGTCTCAATTGAAGGGGGTATGCCTGAACCCTTACCCGTAATCAGATCTGCCTATGGTGAAGTATCCCCTGATGGACAGTACCTGGCTTACACCCCCATCACTTTCTGGGATCCCGAATGGCGTAATTACAGGGGCGGACAGACACAGCCCATCTGGATTGTAAACCTTGAAACATTGAGCCTGGAACAAACACCGAGGGTCAATAACGAAAGACACATGGATCCGGTATGGTACGGCAATAAAGTCTATTTCCTTTCTGAAAGGGATTATGCATCGAATATCTGGTCATATGATATCAACACAAAAGACCTGGAGCAGCACACTTACCATGGTGACTTTGATGTAAAAAGTCTTGACGCCGGTGATAATAAAATAATTTATGAACAGGGAGGCCTTCTTCACATACTCTATCCTGAAACTGATGAGACCAGGACACTGGAAATAAATGTAAAGGGTGATTTCCACTGGGCCCGGACAAGATGGGAAGATGTGGAAGTAAGGGGCCTCAGTAATGCAGAACTGTCATCAACCGGTCAAAGAGCATTATTTGAATACCGTGGTGAGATAATAAGTGTACCGGCCGAAAAAGGTAGCTGGAGAAACCTTACCAGCTCTCCCGAAGCCGCTGAAAGGTACCCCGTATGGTCGCCACAAGGCGATAAAGTAGCATGGTTCAGTGATGAAAGCGGTGAATACCAACTCGTTGTATCTGACCAGGATGGCATGTCGGGTAAAAAAACTTACAGTATACCTGAAGCCTCTTTCTTCTTTCGCCCTGCATGGTCGCCTGATGGTAAGTATATTGCATTCACCGATACCCACTATCACCTTCAGTATATAAATCTGGAGACAGGTGATGTGAAAATTGTCGATTCCGACACCTACGCCCATCCTGAGCGGACAATGAACCCTGTATGGTCACCAGACAGTAAATGGATAGCATACGCAAAACTGCTGGGTAACCAGTACAAGGCGATTTTTGTTTACAATGTTGAAACAGGTGCCATGCACAGGCTAACGGATGGTATGGCTGATGCTATCAGTCCTGTATGGGATGAATCGGGTAAATATCTCTACTTCCTGGCAAGTACAAATTATGGTCTGTCAACAGGATGGCTCGATATGAGCGGATATGATGTGGTCACCACCAGGTCATTATATATGGTACTGCTGTCAGAAGATACAGAAAGTCCATTCCTGCCTGAAAGTGATGAGGAGAAAGCAGAAGGAGAAAAGCCCGGGGAAGAAAAGGATACAAGAGCTCAAAAAGGGAAAAAATAATCAGGAAGATGAAGAGAAAAAAGAAGTTGTTACAGTGAAAATAGATACTGAAAATATCGCCCGGAGGATTATAGCTATAGATATGCCCGATAAGAATTACCCGGGTTTGATACCAGGGCCTGAGAACACTGTTTTTATTACTGAAATGCCTGAAGGGCAAAGGTCTTTCACCCTTCATAAATATGACATTGAAAAAAAGAAATCCGAAGAATTTATTAAGAATATTTCAGCTGCTACCACTTCAGCTGATAGATCAAAAATATTGTACAGGTCAGGCAATAACTGGGCCATTGTATCAACAAAAACACCGGTTAAAGGACCGGCAGAAAAACCTCTTAAACTATCCGGGATCAGCATAAAAATTGATCCCAAAAAAGAATGGAAACAAATATTCAGGGAAGGATGGCGATTCCAGCGAGACTTCCTGTATGTTGATAATGTACATGGTGCACCCTGGGATAAGGTTTACGAATGGTACGAGCCGTGGGTAGAACATGTAAGACACCGGTCTGAACTGAATTACATCATTGATATAATGGGAGGTGAAGTGGCTGTAGGTCATTCTTATACCAGGGGTGGTGACTTCCCTGATATTGACAGGGTGCCTGTTGGCCTGCTGGGTGCCGATTTTGGTATGCGTGACGGAAGATTTTATATAAAAAAGATATATACGGGAGAGGACTGGAACCCTGAACTCAGGGGCCCACTGGCCCAGCCGGGAATGAAAGTGCGCCAGGGAGATTATATTATTAGAGTAAATGGCAATGATATCAAAGAAGGTGACAATATTTACAGGTTCTTTGAAGAAACTGCCGGCGTACATACACTGATAACAATAGCTGATAATCCTGAGGGTGATAATTCCCAGGAAATTACTGTTATACCGGTTAGCAACGAATCAGGGCTTAGAACAGCACACTGGGTAGAGTCGAACCGCAAGCTCGTTGATGAATTATCGGGTGGTAAGCTGGCATATGTATGGCTGCCTAACACGGGAAGAGGTGGATATAACTACTTCAACCGCTACTTCTTTGCACAACAGGATAAGAAAGGAGCTGTTATTGACGAAAGAAATAACGGTGGTGGTTCAGCTGCTGACTATATCATTGACATTCTTTCGAGAGAACTACTTGGATATTTTAATTCCAAAACGGATGACAGAAGACCTTTCACAACTCCAATGGCTGGCCTATGGGGACCTAAAGTCATGATAATAAATGAAAGGGCCGGCTCAGGAGGGGATCTTATGCCATATATGTTCAGGGGAAAAGGCATCGGGCCTCTTATAGGCACCCGGACGTGGGGTGGTTTGGTAGGAACCTGGGATACACCACCCTTTATTGATGGCGGACGCATGGTAGCACCCAGAGGCGGCTTTTTCAATACCGATGGCGAATGGGCCGTAGAAGGTGTTGGCGTAGCTCCTGATATCCATGTAATGCAAGACCCGGCAGAACAAGCCCGGGGTAAAGACCCCCAGTTATTGAAAGCTGTTGAGGAAGCTCTCCGACTGGTTAAAACCGAAGGTATAGAACTTAAAGCAGAACCTAAACCTCCAATCAGATGGAAGAGACCTGATTATTTTGAGATAAAGAAATAGAACATAAGTTGGTCCATTGTCATGCTGAGCGAAGCGAAGAATCTACATGAGATCCTTCGCTTCGCTCAGGATGACAAGCTTATCTAAACATTCTTCCTTCTGTATTGTTAGTAAAATAAAAACTATTCACTATGAAAAAAAGAAAATTTATTAGCTCAGCAGCACTGGGAGTCATTGCAGTGATAATACTTTCTGGTTTTATGACTAACTCTGTATTTGATCTCTCAATAGATAAGAATAGTGAATTCAAAGGACATGAATTTCCGGAATTGCCATATTCATACGATGCCCTGGAACCATATATCGATAAGATGACAATGGAGATCCATTATAACAGGCATCATCGTGGTTACTATAATAAATACCTTGCTGCAGTAGAAGTCACCGATCATGAATCAACGCCACTGCCACAATTATTTGCCAATGTATCACAACTACCGACAAGTATCAGGAATAACGGAGGTGGTTATTATAACCATGCCCTTTTCTGGAATAACATGAGCCCGGATAAAACGGAGCCATCTGCTAAACTTAAAAAGGCAATTGAAGACAATTTTGGTTCATGGGAGAAATTCCAGGAAGAATTTAATACCGCAGCCGCAACACTTTTCGGCAGCGGATGGGCATGGCTTGTTATGGATGAAAACAAGAAACTGCTCGTTGGAAATACACCAAACCAGGATAATCCCCTTATGGATGTTTCGGAACTAAGGGGCACACCCCTGCTGGCACTTGATGTATGGGAACATGCCTACTACCTCAAATATCAGAATAAGAGAACTACTTATATATCTGAATTCTGGAATGTAATAAACTGGGATAAGGTAAACAGGCGCTTTGAGAAAGCCCTTGCATTATAAGAGCTTCGTAGGATAAGCGGATAAAACTATAAAATACACAAGACTAAAAGACAAAAGGCAACTTTTGTCTTTTTTCTTTTTCTTTTGTCTTTCTCCCTGTATTTTTCCACTCATTCCCTCTTTTATTTTTTTGAACAACAAATATTTAAACTAACATGCATCATTAAGAAAATATCTGTGTCTTTACCATAAACGAGTCAAACAATAAAAAGTATCTGAAATGAAAAACCTGAAGTTAGTAATGATTGCGTTAATATGTGTGACAACAGTTGCATGTGAGGCACAATGGAGAAACAGGGTTACAGGTAACGGGGATGTTCAGAAAGAAGAAAGGGAAGCCCCTGTATTTACCGGTGTTACAACAAGTTCAGCGGTTGATGTTTACCTGAGCCAGGCCAATGGACACAGGATAGTGGTGGAAGCCGACGAGAATCTCCTTGAATACATTGTAACAGAAGTAAAAAATGGTGTACTTCGTATTTATACCGATAACGTTAATATAAGGAAAGCTGAAATAATGAGGGTTTATGTTACGATGGAGGAAGTTGAGTACATAAGTGCATCAAGTGCAGGCGATGTCATTGGTGAAACACCAGTAAAAGCGGAAAACCTGAAAATATCAGCAAGCAGTTCCGGTGATGTCAAACTGGAAGTGTATGCAAATAAATTATCCCTTAAAACAAACAGTGCGGGTGACATAACACTGAAAGGGAAAGCGGATTTTCTTGAGGCATCAACATCCAGTGCCGGCGATATTAAAGCCTATGACCTTGAGGTAAGGGAAGCCGAACTGTCCTCATCCAGTGCAGGTGATATAAAAATAACCGTAACCGAACGACTGAAAGCCAGGGCCAGCAGTGCAGGCGATATAATCTTCTATGGTGATCCTGAGTACGTAGACGCCAGGTCATCAAGCGGCGGTAATGTCGTGAGGAGATAACTACATATAAATACTATTTACTTATTTATAACGGGGGCACAAAATTAAGTGCCCCCGTTATTTGTTTTTACATGCATTGATTACCTTTGAGACAAATTAGTGTGAATGGTCAGAGAAAGTGCAGAGGTAGCGGTAATTGGTTCGGGCAGCTGGGCAACAGCCCTGGTTAAGATGTTCAGTTCCAATGTGGGCAGAATCGCCTGGTATATAAGGAGAAAAGACATAATTGATCATATACGAACCTTTAAACATAATCCAAAGTATCTCAGCACAGTTAATCTTGACACCCAAAAACTCATACTCACATCAAATATAAACACAGCAGTAGAGCTGGCCGATATACTGGTTTTTGTAATACCTTCGGCCTTCCTTAAAAAAACACTTTCCGGCCTCAGAACTGATATTTCCTCTAAGCTGGTTTGCTCGGCGATAAAAGGGATAGTTCCGGAAGATAATTATATTGTGAGTGATTTCTTTAATAAGAAACTGAATGTCCCCTATGAAAATATGGTGGTGCTGACAGGCCCTTCCCATTCGGAAGAAATAGCGATGGAAAGGTTAACCTACCTTACCCTTGCATCACAGGACAGGTCAAAAGCAGAAATACTTTCACATTTACTGAAAAATCACTACCTCAGAACAGTAATATCAGACGATATAAGAGGAACAGAATACGCAGCGGTAATAAAAAATATTTATGCCATTGCTGCCGGCATTGCCGATGCCCTGGGTTTTGGTGATAATTTCCAGGCTGTACTGCTTTCGAATGCGGCAACTGAAA
>JAYEGY010000105.1:0-9462 GCA_034659275.1 Bacteroidota bacterium
TTACGTCGGGTGTTATAAAGATAAGGTCGGGCTTGGTGAGGTCGTGGATGTACTGGTAGTTGTCTTTTTCTATATGTGGGTCAAGGGGGATGCATACGTTCCCTGACTTTATGATTGCCAGGTATGCACGGATCATGAAGAGGTTATTTACAGAAAGCAGGATAATGTTTTTCCCTTTTCCCACTTCATCCTTTATCCACGAAGCCAGGCCAATAACCTCCCTGTAGAGGTCCTTATAATTAATTTCCTCTTTACCAACCAGAAAAGGTTTTTCAAGTGTTGAGGTGTTTTCGAAGAAATAGTCTATTGCGTTCATATTATCTAGCTCAGGGCTCAGGGCACAGAGCTCAGGGCATGAGCTGCCGGCAGTGAGCGTGGTTATTAATATTTGAATTCAGTTTTTCTTTGTTTATTTAATAGTGATCTATTATTTTGCTCAGAGCTCAGGGCACAGGGCACAGAGCCGGAGCTGTAAGTTTTATATTAAGTTTTTAGAAACTGATTAGTTACGCACATTCAAATATTAAAAATTACTTCCAATTGCTCAAACCTAAAATCTTCCATTTTACATTCTATTTAGAAATTACTTAAATATTTCTAGTCGCTGCTCTGCGCCCTGTGCCCTGTGCTCTGTGCTCTGTGCCCTGTGCCATAACATCCCCCAGCCCCCTTAGCCTTAGCCTAAGCCTTAGCCTTCATCATTAGATGGGGGATCAGGTACTGTAATAATCCCTGACCGGTGCCATCCGCAGGTATTCTGTTGTCTTCCGTTTACGTTCAAAGTTACTAAATAGCGCCTTAACTCTCTCTTCTGTTTCATTCATTACTTCTGCTACTTCTTCTACCGGGTATCCGTTCTCATAGCCGTACCAGTAGATATCCATCAACTCGAACGGAAGCTGGAAGAAGAATTCTTCCTGTGTCTGTTCTGCTGAGTAAGTGTCTGTTGTAGGAGTCCTTTGAATAATTTCTTCCGGAACACCCAGATATTCTGCAAGCTGGTAGACCTGAGTCTTGTAAAGGTTTCCTATAGGCATTACATCGGCGCCACCGTCACCATACTTAACGAAGAAACCCTGTTCCTGCTCGTGTTTGTTTGGCGTTCCTATTAAAGCATAATGCAGTCTTTCAGCATGATAATAGAGCATTGACATTCTTGTTCTTTGCTTGAAATTTGAGGCGGCAACAATCTGCAGGTACTCCTTCGCAGGCAGTATCTTTTCTTTTTCTTTGCCTTCAGCATCCACGATAGTAAGGGTGAAGACAGGTGGAAGACCGGAGTATAGTCCTCTTTGTTTTATTCCTATCTTCATCCTGTATTTTTCCGGATCATATTCAGGAAAGACTTTTACCACCGCTTCATCGCGTCTCTCATAGCACCGAAAACCTGACAGTGCACCTGTTACTTCTTCCCTGATTGCCTTTACGCCATATTTAGCAGCCAGCTCCATGGCCAGTTCTTCACTGTCAGGGCTTGAATCCTTCTCAGGCAGCATTATGCCCAGCACATTTTCGGGGCCAAAGGCTTTTACAGCCAGGGCAAGGCATACTGATGAATCAATACCCCCGCTGATACCAACAACACCACCCTTGCGTTTCATAATGTGCAGTACATCTTCCTGCATCTTTGTAACTATCTGGTCTACGACGTGCTCAACGTTATCGAGGAGGATTATGTCTTTTGAGAAAGGTTTTTTATTCATGGTGTTTCGTGTTTCGAGTTTATCGTTTCGAGTTTAAATATTTATTATTATTGATTATATTTTAATCCTTTAATATCAGAATTCTTAAGATACTGCATGAGATTATATGTCTTTCTGCTCAAGCTATCAGTACGTTTCAGTAGTTCATTTAAGATCTCTTTGTTTATATATCCATAGTCATAAGCCCGATATGACTGGGATCTTACTTCTGCAGTAGATCCTCTCGCAATAGAGAGAAATTGATGAAATTCCTTATTACCACCACGATCGAATCCCTCCGCTATATTATCCATTATTGATCCGGCAGAAGCTCTCATCTGGTCACGAAACCTGAAATCATTGCAAAAAGGCTTTTTTGACGTAATTTCATAAACATACTTGCATAATTCTCTCGCCTCCTGCCAAATCTCTAAATCCTCAAATCGTTTAATATTCATAATATGTCATTTAAAGTAAACTCATTCTTATCTTCAAACATACCCGAAACCCGAAACACGAAACGCGAAACCCGAAACCTATTTCTCTGTGCCCCGTGCCCTGTGCCCCGTGCCCTGTGCTCTGTACCATAACATCCCCTAACCCCCTTAGCCTTAGCCTCAGCCTTAGCCTGAAAGATTCCCTGGGTGGATTACAAATCCACACCATCGGTTATTATCTTCAGATTCTTCAATTCTCCGCTCTGGAACTCTTCGTTATTTCCTTCAATGAACTGGTGGTGCAGCAGGTGGGTTGATATGATAGCCGTGAGAGCCATATTATCAATTTCAGAGGCCACACCTGTTTTTTCTATTTTATTCAACATTGAAGCAAGGGACTCATAATCAAAGATCCCTGCTTTTTTCGTATAGCTTTCAGATAACATATATTTTACATACTCCGGGGCATTTTTAGCCAGAAAGACACTGCTGATAGGAGCCCTGTATGGCTGTTTTGGTCTTTTAATTATGCTTTCGGGGATCTTACCCTTCATTAGCTTCTTCAGTAAATATTTCTCGTTGAGCCCTTTAAGTTTAAAATCCGGGGGCAGGGATGAACAAAATTCAACCAGCCTGTGGTCAAGGAAGGGATATCTTCCTTCAACAGAATTAGCCATTGCCATCCTGTCGCCCTGGGAGGAGAGAAGGTAGCCCGACATAAAAACTGCAGTCTCCAGCCACTGGGTTTTCGAAAGGACATCCCACTTATTGAAATCAGCAGGCAATATGCGTGCGAGCTCATCAAGAGGGGAATAATCTTTTAGAACTTCCTTTACGCCGGCTGATAAATGTTTCTTTATATGGTTTGAATTATTCCACCTTAGCAGATGAGAGTAAAAAGGATTATCTGTATCCTCCAGTTTATACCCGAAAAACATTTTCAGGATGTTAGGGCTTGCATTTCTCAGGTGAGGAATATCAGGGTATATCTTTTTCAAGAGGAGAGGACGCATAGTCGATCTCGGTTGCCTGGCCCAGAATCTCCGTATCATTGCTTCCTTGAATATATCATAACCTGCAAGGATCTCATCGGCACCCTCACCTGTGATAACAATCTTTATATTGTTAGCCCTTACAAGCCCTGAAAGTATCATCATAGGGGTGGGAGCGGTTCTTGTAAGGGATGTTTCTGAATGCCATATTACCCGGGGAAAATGATTAGCTATATCATCAGAAGTGCAATTTATCGATTTATGGTCTGTATCAAGGTATCTTACAGCTTCATCTTGATATTTTTTCTCATCAAAGTCCTTTTCGTCAAATCCGATTGAAAAAGTATTCAGGATACCAGGTTCAACTTTTTTAATATATGCAACAGTAGAACTTGAATCAATTCCACCGCTAAGGTAAGCGGCAACCTCGACATCAGCCCTCAGTCTAAGACGCACCGCACTGTTTAATAAATCATCAAACTGATCCAGTGCATCTGTTAATGTGATATTTGAATTAGTTTTACTGAAATTTAATTCCCAGTACTTATATGTTTTCAATCCGTTACGGTTATAAATAGCATAATGTCCCGGTGACAGTTCACATATATCCCTGAAGGCAGTATTAGGGCTGATTGCTGACCATAAGGTATAGACTTGTGTGAGGTTCCTGATATCAAATTCAGGGACTATGTTTTTATTCTGAAAGAGTGATTTGATTTCAGATGCAAAAGAAAAAACTCCATTATTAATATTATAAAACAGTGGCCTGATACCAAGCCTGTCGCGGGCGATAAAAAGTTCTTCCTCCTTTTTATCCCATATTGCAAAAGCAAATTGTCCGTTCAGTTTACCGAGGCAGTTCTTTCCATGCCTGGCATATAATTGAACCAGTACTTCCGTATCGGACCGGGTTCTTAACCTGGTGCCTTTTCTCTTAAGCTCATCACGAAGTTCACGGTAGTTATATATTTCACCGTTAAAGACAATCCAGTATCTTCCTGTAACATCGGATATGGGCTGCTGGCCACTGATAAGATCGATAATACTCAGTCTTATGTTTCCAATGGTAGCATGAGGGGAGTGGTATATGCCACTTTCATCAGGGCCACGGTAAGTGATAGCATGCAACATTGATTTTACAGTGGCAACACTGTTATCATTATACTGGAAATCAATTATACCGGCTATACCGCACATTATTAATTCCTGGTTTTCCTAGAGATAAAATCGCTTATTGCGTTTATTGATTCAAAATTTTCCTCGACCAGGTCCTCATCCTTTATATCTATGTTAAATGATTCCTCAATGAAAGAGATTAACATAACAAGACCCATTGAATCAAAATATCCCTCCTTGAAGATAAGCGAGTCATTATGGATTTTGTCTTTTTCAACATGAACTGCCTTATTAATATAAGATTTAACTTGTGTTTTTATATTGTTTATACTGTTTGTCATACTGCCAAATCAAATTAGACCTGTTTTTACAAAAAGTTAGATTATTTTTTCGTTTGTACTTTTTTATCAAAGTCTTTTATCTTCTTATAATAACCATGATAACGGCTATACCTGCTGTCTTTCATTTCAAGATCATTCAGGATTACATCATAATTTTCTATGCTGTTCGTCCTGAACATAGCCGTGACATCGGCAAATACATCTTTCCTTGTATGATTTATTTTGCACACCAGCAGGTTAAGTTGACTATATTTTGTCAGCAGTGTTGCATCAGCAACCAGGGCTGCAGGTGTTGAATCAATGATTATATATTCATAATTATCCTTGAGATATCGAATCAGATCATCAAGGGCTCCTGCTTCAATCAGTTCCGAAGAATTTGGCAATACTGGTCCCGCAGGAATAAAGTGAAGATTGGGGACAAATGTTTCACGTATAATATCTTTTGCTCCTGATTTATTAGCCAGGAATTCAGAAAGTCCACCCGAGTTTTCTATCTTAAACTTTTCATGCAGTGTAGGTAACCTTAAGTCACAGTCAATTATTATCGTTTTATAGCCCACTGATGCAATTGATGATGCAAGGTTCATTGCAACAAAGCTTTTCCCATCCTGGGGTTGTGCCGATGTAACAAGAATAGTTTTTACAGGATCGTTTTTGGATCTCAGGAAGATGCTGCTTCTTAATTTCCTGAACGATTCAGCTATTGGAGTACCTGGTGCCTGGTGAACAACTGCCTCGTATTTATGGGGATTATTATAGATCGCACCCAGGATTGGTCTCCCGAGAATGTGTTCAATATCATTAACACGTGTGATTTTTTCATTGAAGAAATCCCGAAGAATGATATACATGGTGGGAATCAGGAAACCAAAAAATAATGCTACCAGGTAATTCATCGTCGCTTTCGGAGCTATAACAGAGCTTGTGATCTCACGTGCTGGTTCTAATATCTCATAATCAGGGTAGTTGGATGCCATAGCGATCGCTGCTTCGGACCTTTTCTGGAGCAGAAATGTATAAATAGCATCGGTAAGATTAAATTGCCTCTGCATGCTAACCATATTAAGTTCTGTTCTTGGTAGTTTGGATATTTCATTTGAAAGTTTTTCAGCCCTGTAATCCAGTTCGTTGAGGTTGAGGCTGAGATTATTAAGGCTGTTCTTAACATTTTCAATAATTGTTTTTTTCTTGAGTTCGATTTGATTCTCAATCTGGTCAAGAAAGAGGCTTTTTTCCACGTTATTGCTCAATATGGCAGATCTCTGTGAATTTAGTTCAAGCAGCTCAAGGACCAGGGAATTCATAATGGGGTCATTTACATTGAGAGCGGAAGGAGGCGCCAGGCCTGCAATATCCCGGTTGGTATTGAAATAATCAAGTATATAATTGTAATATCTTTCCTGGACCTGTAGCGTGGATCTTTGATTCTCAATTTCGTTCATCTGGCTCAGGGCCTGTTGGCCCTGGTAGCTTAGATCTGTAACCTGGTGAGCTGAACGGTAATCGCTCAATTTTGATTCGGATATCATTAGAGAATCAGATATCTCCTCTAACTGGGAATCAATAAAATTAACCGTATTTAAAGCAATGGCATTCTTTTTTGCCAGATTTTGGTTAAGATAGGTTTTGAGATAAGCGTTGAGGAAATCAACTGTAAGATTACGATTATTCCCTTGAAAGGATACATTAATTAAAGTTGATCTAGAGCTTACCGGCTCAACAGTTAGTCGACCCAAATATTGCCTGGTGATAATGTCACTGTGAAACAGCTTGAAAAATGAGATCTTATCATCTCTAGAATTTGCATTGTAAGCATCCCTGTTTAAAGCTAACGAAAATTTAAAATAAGGTGTGGTTACAGTTTGATTGAATGCACATATTGTGTCAATTTCAAGATTGTGCCCCGAGCTTATAACCTTATTGTCCAGATAGTTGTAATATGACACATTGTCTTCTGATACTGTCAGCCTGTAGGTTGAGTCATTAATTATATTTATATAAAATCTGGTATTGATAGTTTGGGTATGTGATTTATCAATGCTCACCAGGTATTCGGAATTGTTATATAACTGGCGTGGCTGCCTGAAAATATTTTCGGATTCCTTGAAGTATCCAATTTCAAGGCCAAGGTTATTTATGGTTTCCGATACAAGGCTGAAAGATTGCAGGCTGTTAATATCATTTTCAAGGTTACTGCCTCCCCCTAAAGCAGCAAGGCTGCTAAACTGTTCATTTGACTGTAGAAAAGAGGACCTGTTCTCCTCAACAGGACCTATGGTGGATTTTCCCTGGTAAACAGTCGTGGAGAATTTATTGAATAGATATGCCAGGCCAACTAACAGGATTATACTTATAATGTAAAAGTATTTATAGGATAACCCCCTTTTTATTAATTCCTTAATATTTAGAGGTTCGGCATTGTATTCCCTTTTATTTGTCATTTTAAACTGTATTAAAATTCAACACCCGTAAACAGAAGCACTGCTATAAGAGTTGTTATTGATGATAAAATAGTTGTATATGTGATATTCGAATAACTTGAGGAGATTGCTTTCAGGGGTTCGACGATAAGAATATCGTTTGGATGTATATAGTATTGTTCCTTTCCTGTTATCTTTGAATCTGACAGGTTCAGCCTGTATTGCATAATCTTATCATTTTCGTTCCTCAGTAATATGACATTCTTCCTGTCGCCATACCTGGTAAGTCCTCCTCCAAGTCCCAGTGCTTCATACACTGTGATTTTGTCCTGGGGAAAAGTATAAACTCCTGAAGCCGTGACTTCACCCATTACCGTAACCCTGTTGTCGACATATTTCACAGTGACTGAAGTCCTGCCAACATATTCACTTAAAGCATCCTGGATTTTTACCGCTGCCTGTCCGGTAGTGAGCGATCCCACATTTATATCGCCCACGAAAGGGAAATTAATATTACCTCCTTCATCAACCAGGTAACCTATTAAACCTGCAGTTGAACTTGTGTACCTCAATTCACCACTTGCTGAATTAAAAATCTCGTTGATCTCGGGATCAATACTAAGAATCCTTATATAAAGTCGGTCAAAAGGCATAATCACTTTCTGAATCCGTGGATTGACAGCCGGTTCTGTCAGTTCATTAAAGTCGTTGAAATAACTTAATTTCTTCTTAGGTACGCATGATGCCGAGAAAATTATTATGCTGAAAATAACAACAGCCTTAATTATATACTTCATTTTCTTATTTTTCTAATTTATAATGTTTTTATAATGCATTTTATTGCAATATTCTCTTAAAAAATGTCCTGACAGTCTGGAGTAAAATTAACAAATCCATCCTGAATGACCAATTGTCAATATAGGCAAGGTCCATTTCCATCCATTTTTCAAATTTAATAAAATATCTATGTGGTTTTATCTGCCAGAAGCATGATAAGCCGGGTTTTACAGACAAACGTCTCAACTGCCACCGTTTATATTGTATTGTTTCACTACGGAGTGGTGGCCTGGGTCCTATCAGAGACATTTCACCCTTAAGGATATTAAAAAGCTGTGGTAATTCATCAAGGCCTGTTCGCCTGAGAAACTTACCTATTTTTGTAACCCTTGGATCATCCTCAATTTTAAAAGCTGGTTTGTCAGCAACGTTCTGTTCTTCAAGATCTTCCTTCATGCTTTCTGCATTTGCAACCATTGTCCGGAATTTATACATATTGAACCTTCGTCCCCTCAATCCGACCCTTTCCTGTTTGAAGATAACAGGTCCCGGTGACGAGAATTTAATTGCCACGGCGGCGAATATCATAAAGGGAAAGAAAAGCACTATCATTATCAATGAAACCAGTACATCCATAAACCTTTTTGCCGCCAGTGAAATAGTTTTATAGGGAATATTTGAAAATGTAAGAAATTGTTCCCTTCCCAGTGTTGTCCTGGCAGCATTGGTAATATTGGCATCTGATTTTTCAATGTGCACGCGCAGGGTAACACCCAGTTCTTCACACGAACGTATTATATCCCTTACTTCCTGCGGAACCAGATTATTTTTATAATAAAGAACTTCGTCGATATGATCAACTTCAATAAGTTGATGCAGGTCACGAAGAAACATCCCAGGTAATGTAATTATTGTGTCTTCCAGCTCATTAAATACTTTTTCAGATTCAGTGAATATGGTTTGTATATGATAACCCCATTCCGGATAGGTTTGCAGGCTTTTAATAAAAGGCAGGGCAGTTTCATCAGCAATTATGACAATATTTCTCTGATTATAACCTCTTGATCTGTATATTTTGAACACTTTATATTCGAAAAGTCTTACTGTGAACAGCAATATGAAGCCGATAAGGCATATATTCACCAGTAAACTTCTCGGGACCATATACATTCTGAATAAAAAATATATTAGAATAAATAACAAGCCTATAAAGAATGTAGCCTGTAAATATTCATAAAAAAGTATCCTGTACCTTTTCGTCCTGGGTATCTCAGCAATCTTGATAAAATACAGTATTATAAGCCACACGGGCATTATACCAACATATATGTAAAGGAGTGTTCTGTTCTCAGTGAAAATATTTTTCCAGGTGCCAAACTCGATGCTGTACGCTAACTGAAATGCCAGGGTTATTGCAAGAATATCAAGAAATCCAAAGATGATATTAAGGATCTTCCACTTCTCAAGAAAGGGAATTATTTTTAGTTTATGAAGAACTTTTAATAAACCCATTTATAGGTAATGTTTAATTCAGCAAGCCTGGAGAAATGATTCCCGGGACAGAAATTTCAGTTTCATTATCAACTGCCGGCAGATGATTTTTTCTGAGCACAAAAGTATTTTTTCCCATTAAGCTCTGTAATATCATGAACGGTAAAACCCACACCTTCCAGAAGGGATGTGGCACTCTTCTT
>JAYEGY010000106.1:0-9256 GCA_034659275.1 Bacteroidota bacterium
AGATATCAGCATTAGTTCGTGTATACATATAATTCACCAAAAAACACCAATACATCTGACTGATATTCAGCCCGTTCAACTCTTGAAAAAAATGTTTAAATTGAAATTCGTGATAAACTCACGCTAGATGAAGAGAGTAAAAAGAATGACCTTGGTTTTATTTATTCTGCTGGGCTGAGTTATCCTGTTTCAGACCGCTTTAGTGCCATCTTCAATGTGAGATATTTGACAGGCAGGAGGGAAATCGATGAATATGAGGATTTCTGGCACGGCTTTGCTGATTTTACGGTGGGCCTGTCATACGATCTTATTTCCGGGGAAAGACCTGATAATAATAAGGAGGAGGCCCGGGATTCAGTTAAGAATAAAATTTACCTTACCTACAGGGGGGGTGTTAACCTGTCCTGGAATTCATGCAATCCGCATCGTGAAAGATATTCGCCTTATGCAGGCCCTTCATTAGGTTTCAATATCGGTTTCGAGATGTCGCCGGGCACGTATTTCCGCACAGGCCTATCGTTTGAGCGGCAGGGTTATACGTTCAGGGATTCAAGTGATTATTACCACCGTTATATTATCTGGGATGATGCAGATTATTATGTTAACACGAGGATAAGTACTGACTACCTTGTGATTCCGGCATTATTTGAATTCTATACAGGTGAGTCCACAGAATTCTACTTTAACACAGGGCCATATTTTGGAATCAGGCTCAATGCCCGCTGTACGGGGACTGCTTTATCGGAAGATAATGATTATTATCCCTATTATGAAACAGCGGAAAATACAACTGAATACCAACTAAAAGAAACTACAGTCTATGATGATCTTGAAGCGGTAATACAGAATACCGATTTAGGCTGGCTTGCCGGGGTAGGACTGGTGTTGCCACTCTGGGAGAGATGGAACCTGGATATAGGTTTACAGTTCAGGCAGGGCTTCTTTGAGGTTTACGATACGGATATTTTACAGGAGGAACTCAGGCCCGAACGCGGCGAAGCCCTCATTCGAAACAGTTCGCTGACACTCCATATAGGTCTCAGGCTTCCCGTTTACAAATAAGAAGAACTAATAATCATGAAAACACAATATATTATTACGGCACTTGTATTATTTTTACTTGCTTCGTGCACACCTGATCCATCCCATGAGATACTAGAGCATTACTCTTTCTACTTCGAAGACGATAATGGAAGCCGTCTCCTGGCGGGAGAAACAAAGGATATCGTACTCAATTTCGCGAGATACAAAAATACAGATGCTCGTGCTGACTCGATAATGGTGGTCTTTGAGCCGCTTACCGGAGGCGGAACGGTCAGTCCTTCATTATCTTATGTTACACCCAGTAAGGACGTTACGACTGAATGGCAGCTAGGAACGAATACATGTAAGCAGCGGTTGAGGACATCATTATATGACCTTTCGGGAAGATACCTCACTTATGCTGACAGGATTGCCTATGGATTCAGGGAAAATGAGTGGGATGAAATATCAGAAGATCCTGATGCCGGTATACGGGATATGGTGGCTGACACCGTGAATAATATTACCATGATGGTAACTAATAATACCTTATACAGGCAGGGTGAAAGATATTTCCTATGGGAGACAGTGGAAGAGCCAGAACCCGAATGGGAAAGTGATCCCCGTACTGTAGAGATCGACAGCCATGGCCTTATATATGTTAGCACATGGAAAGGGGAATTATATAAGAGTACCGACCATGGAAGCTCATGGGCGGAATGCACCAAGCCATATCCTGGCAGGTATGAATACATTTACAATTATGTCTCCAATGATGATGACATGTGGGTTTTTGCCCATGGCTATCCTATAAAACGGTCCAGGGATGAGGGCCTTACATGGGAAGTGATAAACGGCCTGGAAGGAGCAGGTTTTGGGAATGTATTCAGGCTCACTAATGGCAGTCTCTTATTTCACGGATCGAATTGTTGCAGTCTTTATATATCGGATGATGACGGTGCAAGCTGGACCCATATACCCACCCCCGGTAATTCAATCAAGTTGTATGTCAATGATAATGATGAAATAATAATATGCACCCAGTATTCAGGTCTTGATTTTTTCAGGTCAACGGATTACGGCGAGACCTTTACTTTTGTACATCATACTATGCCGGAGTATGGTACAGCAATGAGGAACACTTTCACCAGTTGGAAGGATTTTTATTATGTCATTGTTCCGGGATATGGAATACTCAAGACTTATGACCTGGTTAATTATGAGGCTTACTGGACCAACTCTGAACTTATAGATCTTTTCATTGATCATAAGGGAATTCTGTTAGCTAAGGACAGTGATAATGAAACTGTTTACTACAGGCACAATACTGAATAAATCTGGACCTGCCTGCCAGTTATGTGGATAGGAATATGTAATTCAAACAAATCTGTTAATAAGGCTGACCAGCCAATGTTAATTAGCGTTGGATATTGATTACATGCTAAACTCTTTATGGTCATCCTGTTTAAAGGTTATCTTTTTACTATTTATATTTATATCTACAGGTGCTGCCCATCCTTTCCTGAAGTTAATTGATATCTTCTCATGGGATAGACGCACTTTTATCCAGTGGCTTCTGTAGCGCATGTTATAAGATATCGCTACTATTTCCCTGGGCAGACGCGGGTTAAACCACAGTACTTCGTCTCTCAATTCCATACCGGAATAACTACGCATAACCATATCTACCGTAGTGGCTATGGCTCCCAGGTGGATGCCTTCAGGTGTTGTGCCTCCCTGTTCATCCTCAAGATCAAGTTTAAGTGCTTCAATATATTTTGACCAGGACTTGTCGCGGTCTGAACGGCTGTAAATCCATGAATGGATTACGCGGCTGAGCGTTGAGCCATGTGAGGTAATAGAATGATAATATTCTATGTTTTGAGGTATCTGATCGGCCTTAAACTCATAATCGAGGTGATCAAATATATTTATTATCTCATCCGATGAGAAAAGGTAAAAGATCATGAGTACATCTGCCTGTTTACAGGCCTTATATTTATTTGGTGAATCATTTTCCTTCTCCAGTACACGGTCGAGCCGTATTGTCTCTCCGTATTCAGAACGATATTTGTCCCAATCGAGATCATCCAGTTCTTCGAAGCCGTCAAACTGCATTATCACTCCATCCTCATTAAACGGAATATACATTTTAGTTGATATTTCTTTCCATGATTCGATATCCTTTTTATCGAAACCAACACGCATCTGTAATTCTTTAAGTGAATTACCACTGAGTATATCTGTGATTTCAATGGCGCGAATCAATACCCATGTTGCCATGAAATTGGTATAGGCGTTGTTATTTAATCCCGGTTTTTCAGAGCCGGGGTACCTGGTATGGTATTCATCCGGCCCAACAATTCCGTGTATCTCGTACCTATCGGTGCTGGTATTTTGCCTTGTCACGGATGCCCAGAACAATGCAGTATTAAATATTATTTCCGCACCATATTCGGTAAGAAATTCCAGGTCCCTGGTGCTTTGATAATATAGCCATACATTAAAAGGGATGGCTGCGTTAATGTGAATCTGAAGGTGTGTATTATCGGGTATCCACCGTCCCGACTCGGGGTTCAGGTGAATAACCTGGCTTTCCTCACGCCCGTTGCTACCGCTCTGCCACGGGAACATGCTACCACGGTAACCTGCTGCATTTGCTTCTTTTTTAGCCTGGGGAAGTCTGCGGTACCTGTATAACAATAATGAACGTGCCAGTTGAGGATAATGAAGGTTTATGTAGGGATATATATACAATTCGTCCCAGAATATATGTCCCCTGTAGGCTTCGCCGTGCCAGCCACGCGAAGGGACACCTATGTCGTATCCTATGCTGTTATGCGAAACGGTCTGGTTAAGGTGAAATATATGCATGCGGAGTATCATCTGGTGGTTGCTTTCTGAATCATCTTCTATAAGGATATCACTCTTATCCCATATGGCAGACCATGCTTCTTTACTCCGTATTATGAGTTTGTTGAAACCTTCCAGGCACTTAAGATGTGACAGTGCCTCTGTCATTGGGTCGCTGATTGCAAAATCTCGTGATGAATATATGCTTACTGTTTTTTCTACCGTTGTGGGATATAGCTGTTCACATTCCATCTTGATATCTTCACCTATAAAATCTTCCTCATCTACAGTTTTCCTTTCGCCTTCAACCATATGCTCCGACTTGTATATATTAATGGTAGAGGCCATGGTAAGCTTAATTTCCGATTGCAGGGTACATGCAGAGAGGTATATTATATAATCCTCTGTTATTCCTTTCTCACATACTTTTATGTGCTGGCTTTCGAGGTCACTATATCTTTCTACTCCATTATTTTTCACCCGCCCGTCAATTGCAGATCTGAGGATTACAGTACCTGACCAATTTTCGGGTAACAGTGTCCACTTGATCCCTGCTTCATGTGGATTACTCATGCTTACCACACGTTCGCTTATAAGTGAAGTTATCCTTTCTTTACTGTCCCTGAATTTCATTTTTCTCAGGAGCACGCCTTCTTTAAGGTTCAGTTCCTGTAAATATTCAATTACTTCTACTTTTTCAAGGTCGAACCATTCGCCATCCTCATGTTTGAAAGTAAGGTATAACCAGTTAGGCCAGTTAACAAGATCTTCATTCTCTATTTCTTTTCCGGCAATATGTGATGTAGCCCTGTTATAGCCACCGGCCATATATGTGCCGGGATAATTATATTTATTTTCAGGAACCTCCTCAGCGGCACCCCTGGTGGCAAAAATACCATTTCCCAGTGTGCACAGTGCTTCCCTGAGGGCTTGTGCTTCAGGTTTCCATCCTTCATAATGTAAGATCCAATTATTCATAATTTCAATATTTATTAATGACATGGTTGATGAGCACTGGAATAAACCTGCCAGGGCCGGGATGACCCGACATCCGGAACTTCAACGGTCTTATCCGCTGCAAGGAATTTATTGTGCTCATAAGAAAAATATGACGGAGAGCCATAATTATATTATCGAACCCAAAAAGTTCTCAGTCTTTTTTATCAACCGGCATATCCATTTTAAGCCATTCTTTCTTACCACCGGGGTAATATGATACATTTTCATATCCCATATCTTCCAGTTTTTCAGCTGCTATTCTGCTTACCGGGCATTCATAATCAATGCTATAAATAATAACCGGCGTTTCCCTGTCAACTTTGTTGATAATTTCTTTTTCCAGGTTTTTAACCGGTACATTGATAGCATTCTTAATATGGACTTTACTATAGTCTTTCGGTTCGAGAACATCTATTATTACTGCACTCCGCTCAACAAGAGCATTTACTACATCTGGTATTTTAACTTTTTTTGCCATCTTATTCTGAGTTTTTACCCTTAGCCTGACTTTTAATTCAGGGGTTGATAATATTATTTATGATCACGGTTTAATTTTACGTTCTATTATCCCCCTTTAATTAATTATCAATTTCAATACCAAGCTCTCACCAGTGTTGTTTTAAGAGGCCGGTGATTTCTATATATTTAGCTCAAAGAGTGATATGTCAAATAATCAGGTTAGGATATATTAATAAACCAGGGTGTCATATGTAGAAAAAATGGTCACACTGGGGAATTAAGTCAACACCGGTAATTATACTATTACGGCTGATTTTTCGTAAGTCTCCGCCGGTTTAAATTCATTTGTTTCATTTATCTTCATCGGCCATCACCAGCTCATTCAGAAAATTCCAGGCTTCTTCAAATGATCCCAGGTTATATTTAGCGAATGTTTTGCTCAGGCCTACTTTTATGGTAATTGTTTTATCCGGTAATTCCTGGAAGAGGTATTCATCAATATAGTCGTCTCCTATGGCAAGAATAAAATCATATTTATGCTTTTGAAGGTATCTTGCAGCAGCCCTTCCCTTGTTAAATGATGTATTCTTTATTTCGAGCACCTTATTTCCTTCAAGCACTTCGAGGTTCATATTAGCCATCAGGCTGCTGAGTTCATCTTTCATTTCGGCAGCCCTGGAGACCACCAGGTCAGGGTCAGCATCCCTGTAATGCCACGATATGGAATTACTCTTTTCAATAAACATACTTGCAGGTGTGCGGTCGGTATAAGTTTGAACCATAGGCCTCACTATTTCTTTCCAGTAATTGGATGATTGTTCATCTGTTGTTCTTTCCCAGTCATCACCCGGTTCCTTAATCCAGAGCCCATGCTCTGCAATGAGTGTATAATCATCTGACGAGAACAGGTCACCTAATTTTTCTTTTCCCATTCCCGCGAGCAGTACAATATCAGTCTTTTCGTTCCTGCTAATTTCGCTTAATAAGCCCAGCAGTTCACCATAGGGCTTTCTCTTATTTATGTTTCCTTCAAGGCTAACCATTGTACCGCTGAAGTCAACGAAGAATACCCTTTTTTCTGATTGTTTGTATTCGTTGATTATAATATCGGTTATTTTCGGGGTTATTTTTTTTGACAGGTAGTCTTTCTGACTGGCGGCTACCCTGTCCAGGCTGTGTACAAAGTCAGAAGCCCAGCGTTTTATATCATATCTTTTGATGCGCTTCTGCATGAGGAGATTTCTTTCAACCTGTTCGTCCAAAGGCATTTCTATTGCCTGCTTTATTCCCTCGGCTATTTCATCCTTATCATTGGGGTTTATCCAGATAGCTTCATTCAGTTCTTTTGCTGCCCCGGTCATTTCGCTTATTATCAAAACTCCCGAGCCATTGACTCTTGTAGCAAGGTATTCTTTTGCCACCAGGTTCATTCCATCTCTCACAGGTGTGACTAAAACTATATTTGCAGAACTGTATAATTCAACAAGGTTTTCAAATGGCAATGCACGGTAAAAGTAACGTACAGGTGTCCAGGTAATGGACCCATAACGGCCGTTAATTATACCCACCAGGCGGTCAATTTCGTCTTTCATCATCTGGTATTGTTCTATATTGATACGTGAAGGTACAGCCAGCATGATAAGTGTCACCTTATAATGATACTCGGGGTATTTACTTAAAAAATGATCAAATGCAATCAAGCGGTTGGGTATTCCCTTGGAATAATCGAGCCTGTCAATTGACAGTATGATTTTCCTTTCGGGATGATGGAGGAAGTACTTATCTATTTCCTTTCTGATTTCAGATCGTTCTTCTTCAGGTTTTTTACTGCTTTTCAATGATGCATTATAAAATTTATCATAATCTATACCCATGGGGAAGGAATCAGTTCTTACAATGCGATTTTTCATTCTTACCTGGTTCATGTGAATATCGAGACCGAGAAGTCTCCTGGCACTACTTATAAAGTGCCGTTCATAATCGTAGGTGTGAAAACCAAGCAGGTCGGACCCGAGCATTCCTTCCAGTATCTCTTTTCTCCACGGGAGAACCCTGAAAAGCTCATAGGAAGGGAAGGGGATATGGAGGAAGAAGCCGATGGACACATCAGGTGCCTCATCCCGTATTAATTTTGGCAGGAGGAGAAGGTGGTAGTCGTGCACCCATATCCTGTCGCCGGGTTCTATCACTTTGATAATTTCTGAAGCAAACTTCCTGTTAACGCGTTTATATGCTTCCCAGTAAGTATCTTCATATACAGCATATTCCATAAAATAATGAAAGAGTGGCCATAGTGTTTTGTTACTGAAACCCGAATAATAGAGATCGACATCTTCGTCCTCAATATATACGGGTCGGCATCTTTCTTTTTCCAGGCTTTCTTCGGTTTTTTTCTTTACTTCATCGCTTATGTTTTCTTCACCAAAGCCAGGCCATCCAAACCACAGGCTCTCATAATCCTTGTATATTGATTTCATTCCTGTAGCCAATCCCCCGATACTGGGTATTAACTCGGGATTATTTTCATTATCAAAGTTAATTTTAAAGGGGAGCCTGTTTGATACTATTATTAATTTACTCATACTTGATATAAAGCTAAATGTATGCCATCACATTTACTTGCACATTCGGCCCGTGACCGCTTCAATTTGTCATTCAACCAGCTATTATTTTAAATTACAGTTAACCAGGGTGATATAATTAATATTCATTAATCATATCATATAATAAAGATAATAAATAAGCCAGACTTATACAAGTGGTCTCGCCGGATAATACCCCACAAAATGTGGACTATTTCCCCATTTCCCGGAACATATTTACTATTGCCGTGAGTTTATTTTTTCGTTAGTCAAGGATTCGTTTTAATACCTTAGGATAGCGTTTATTTCTGTATCCTTCGATGGCATTTCATCCTCTGTGGAGATATATACCCATCCCCCGTTAAGAAGGGTGTTTATGGCTGAGAAGTTAAACAATGACACCTCGTTGCGTTTTCTTTCACCGCGGGAAATATTCAATTTTCTTTTTTCGGAGTCATAAGTTCCATATTTGTCTTTCCCGCTAACAATAAAGAGGGTGTCTAACCGGCCGTCAACAGATGCCCTGACTATCTCATCGAGGATAACAGCAGTTTTGCCGCTTCCGGAGAGTTCCCTGAACATTGTGATTTTGTTTTCACGTTGCTTTCTGAAGTATTCTTTTATGAGCAACCATGCCTCAGAGTGAAGCACCAGTGGATCTTCATTATCCGGGTTACCGTTGATAAACCTGTCAAACAGATTGGGATAAGATGATATCCGCTGGTAGACAGGAAAATGATAATCAACGCATGCAAGTACCATGGTTTTTTTATCGTTAGCCAGTAATTTCATCAATCCTTTATCTACGGCCCTGAAGTATTTGACTATTTCGTCCTTGTCTTCATCTTTACTTCTTCCCTGCCCGTGAAACATTGCACCGCCATCACCTCCATGTCCTGTCCTGTGCTGCAATGATTTTTCTTCATAATCGTAACCAACGACATCTTCCAGTGAACCGGGGATGAGGTCTTCAATTACTATCTCGGTAATATAATTTTTAGAACACTCATAAAGTTTTACTTCTTTCTGGCTCAGGGCAAGAAGATAGAACTCACCGTCGTCATTAAAGAAGGGGAAAAGAGGCAGGAGGTAAAAGTGATCGCCTATATATACCTTCTCTTCAAAATGTACCGGAAGGGTGAACCATTTCATGCCATTCCTCTTGATAAAGATTGCAATTCCGTCTGACTGATTCCTCCAGAAATTTTCATCTTCCAGCAATTCTTCTGCCGGTTTAAGTAGTGCCTGAAAGAAAACTCACGTTTTCCTGGTTTTTCATAAAAAAAGTCTCTTCACTCAGCTTGGGATGAATTTCGGATCAGGATTTTCACTCCTGATCC
>JAYEGY010000107.1:0-9205 GCA_034659275.1 Bacteroidota bacterium
TTTCCGATCTTTTTTGGAAATCCTGCTTAAAATTCTTACTTTTATCCATAGGTGGTTTTTTTTGTTTTACGTAACTTCAAGATAGTGAATATCAAAGAGATAAGCTAATAAAAATCACCTTTTTTTTGTTTTTATGAATTATTCAGGTTTAAACCTATTGCTGCTTTATAACATATTCATTTCATTTGTATTTAGAAATATTTCAAATCAATTCCCTTATGGAAGTGATTACTAAAGAAATAGAAAAACCTTTGGAATTAAGGGAACAAGTAGAGGGTAAACCTGCAGTAAAGACTGAAAAAAAACCTCCCAGGAGCGTGCCTACCCCGCCAACTGTAAGGAAGCATAGGGTAACACGAGACCGTCCGATCAAGAGCATATTTAAGGCCATTACATGGCGCTTAATTGCTTCTGCAACCACCTTTGGTCTGGCATATCTTTTCTTTCACAAAGAACCATATGCGGTGCAAAAAGCTACCGGAATTGCAGGAGCTGAAGCATTAATTAAAATGTTACTATATTTCTTTCATGAAAGATTGTGGGAACGCGTCAGGTGGGGACTGATGATGGTTATTATACGAAGGGGAACACGTAAGTCTAAAAAGTCAATACGCAGGATAATATTAAGAGAACCCCTATGATGAAGAACAGAGCAGAAGAATTACTGTCTCTTGTCCAGAATAAAAGCCCTGTGACCGGATTAAGCAGGCTGGCAGAGCTATATCCCGGCCAGATTGTTTTTACCACAAGCTTCGGGATAGAAGACCAGGTTATTACAGATATGATCTTTTCAAATGATATTAATATCGAAGTAATAACAATTGACACAGGCAGACTATTTAAAGAAACATATAAAGCATTCAGCAAAACCATTGAAAAATATGGCAGGAACATAAAGACATATTTCCCTGATACCGCCTCTGTGGAGAAGCTGCTGTCTGAAAAAGGCCCTTACAGTTTTTATGAATCCATTGAGAACAGGAAAGAGTGCTGTTATATACGAAAGGTCGAGCCCCTTAACAGGGCTCTTAAGGGCATGAAATGCTGGGTAACAGGCATACGCGCCCAACAATCGTCTAGCCGTGATGAGTTGAAGATAATAGAGATCGACGATGCCAGGGGTATATATAAATATAATCCCCTGCTTAACTGGGAATTAAGTGATGTGGAAGATTATATCAAAGAGCATAATGTCCCATATAACATATTGCACGACAGGGGCTATGTGAGCGTTGGCTGTGAGCCATGTACACGTCACGTTAAACCCGGTGAAGATTTCCGGGCCGGCCGCTGGTGGTGGGAATCAAATTCTGCCAAAGAATGCGGACTCCATGAATAGTTCCCCTCTTAAACTCATCACTATTATCTCACTATAACTTAAACAGCAAATAACTAGGATATTAGGATGGTTTTGAATATCGAATAATGGACACCGAACGCCGAATGATGAAGGAAGTGGATGGATAATTAACGATTAGTTGATCCTGGCTGAAGAGAATTAGTATTTAAAAAATCAATAGGTCATTCATACAATTCAATTGTTTATTGGACTACACCTAATTCGACATTCGTTATTCGAAATTCGATATTCGACATTCTTAACCTTTGTTAAAAGCAGTTATTCGGAAGGAGGATACCATTTTAAAAATGGTTGGATTAATTCATCACTCATCACTCATAACTCATAACTCATAACTACCCGAACTCCACATCTATAGAATTCTCTTTGAGAATTTCTTTAAATGTATCGAGTTGCTCCGGTGATTCAAACATACTGCCTGATACAAAATTACACCACCCAAAAGCCGAAGTCAAATTTATTTTTCAGAAGGCTGAAATATTTTTCTTAATTTTATTGAATAAGGTATAATTATGGCAAGCATTACTCCAGGATCATTCTCTAAACGAATCCCGATAACCGTTGGCGTCATAGGGCATATTGATCTTATTGCAACTGAGAAGCACAGCTTTCAGATTGAGAAGTTTTTTAGTGATCTGGCCGAAAAATACCCCAATTCACCCATTCACCTTTTTTCATCCATAGCCGAGGGAGCCGACAGGTTTGTCACAGAGATCTTTCTGAGGATGAAGAAGGATAATGATAAATATCGTGAACGCTTCGAACTTATTGTACCTATGCCTTTTACTGCAGAGGAATACAAGGAGGACTTTGATGATTATTCCGACCGGGAATTCGATGAGCTGTTGAAGCAGGCGAAAAGAAGTTTCATAGTAAGTAAAGAGGGAAGAGATGTTAGCAGACCTGAAAAATACCTGAGAACAGGTAAACTGGTAGCAGATAGTTCACTTATACTTATTGCCCTCTGGGACGGTAAAGTTGGAAAAACAGGTGGGACGGCTGATATTGTTAAATATAAAATAAGGGGAGACGATGACACGGTTGCAGAAAGCACTTTTGAATATGACGGCACCGTATTTATTTTACCCGGTGAAAGAAAACAATCGCCCGGTGATATTTTGAAATATCCTGCACGGGGCAAGCATTTATCCCTTGATAATGTACTGAAAGATATTACACTGAAAGAAGCCCTCAGCAAAATAGAGGAAATAAATCGTTATTCCATCAGGCTGGAGCGCGAAGGTATAAATAAATCACAAGCATACCTCTTTGATAAACCGGATAAACTAGAGGTCTCGGAGAAACTTGTAATGAACTGGTACTCTATTCTTGATCGGATGGCAGTTAAAACCAGGAGACGGGACCTTCAAATCACGGGCTGGATGTTTACACTGAGTTTATTATTCATCTTTACCCTAGAAATATATTCCAATATATGGACCAACAAGCTGATACTTGCCTTTTCTATGTTTGTTCTCATTTCCACCGCCGCCCTGTTCATATATTCAAAATTGAAAAATGATCATAAGAAGTATTTATACAGCAGGACTTTGGCCGAAGGACTGAGGATACAGTTTTTCTGGAATATTGCAGGGATAAATGAAAATGTCTCTGACTGCATATTGAGAATTCACAGTAAGGGATTTACCTGGGTGAAGCATATCCTTTCAGCCCTTCAGGGTGTCAGCTTTAATCGAAAGAACATCAATGATGAAATAATAAAAGATCTCACCGAAAACTGGATAAAAGATCAGCTGAAATACTTCGATGCTTCGGTTAAAATAATGAGGAAACGGATAACCTATTATCACAGAGTTTCAAATTTCTTTCTTGTCCTGTCTATTTTACTTTTTCTTTCAATATTCTTCCTCGGTAATTTCTTTGTTGCGGACCTTTTTATGCTTAACATTATGCTTGTTATAGCACCCATAATGCTGGGTATATTCGCATTGATAAGGGCGTACATAAAAACCAAGGCATACGAGCAATTGCTTAATCAGTACGAGATTATGCAGGTAATCTATAAAAGGGCGGAGACAAAGATAAATGAGCTTAACACGTCACAGATGAAACAGGAGGAAAGGCTGGCGTATTTTAAAGAACTGTTCTTTGTAATAGGGAAGGAGGCACTTATTGAAAACGGTATCTGGTACCTTATATTCAAAGATAAAGAACCGGAGATTGAAATGGGATGAATATTCCGGAAATACAATATTCATTATATTTATACTGTATTATTATAAATTATGGGAAAAGCAATAGTAAAACTGAATATAGCCACCTATGCAGGTGAAGAATACGTGGTGGAAGTGGAATGTGACAAAGATGATGTTGATGAGATAATCATTGCCCGGGCCTGGAATAAACTGAAGGAAGACGAAGGAGGCTCAATACCCTATGGTCACCGGACAGCCGAAATAATAAAGCGATGCGATTAAGATCTAGATCACAATAGAACACCAGAAAGGGAGAAGAGGAGAAGGGGAGAAGGGGAGAGAAGGCAGGTCAATGGAATTGATTCCATTTCTCGGGATGTGTCATCATTACTACCAGCTTACCCATTATTCCTTCATACTCGTTAAAGAGTTTTTCATAGGCATCTTTAGATATATACCCGCATTCATATGAATATTCAAGCCAGACCTGAGTTTCAGCTGCCTCTGCTTCACTATCTGATAGTTTTGAAACAAAAGCTTTTACATATCTTCTTTTCCTGAAAACCTCAGCCAGGTTAGCAGAAACAGAACGTGAGCTTTTACGTATCTGAGATACTAAAGCATATAGTTCTTCTTTTGGAAATGACTGTGTTAAAGTAAATATTTCCATTGAGGATTTAAATGCCATCTGATAGACAACAAGTTCCCTGTGAGATTTGATAAGTTTCATAGTATTTCTTTTTGCAGCGATTATTCCAAATATACAAAAATTCTCCTATCCCCCCCTTCTCCTATTCCCCCTTTCTCCCTTTCACATATATTTGCCTCATAACCTATTCTTTTCTATATTTATAATACCTAACCATAGAACAATAAATGGCCCACGACGTATTTATAAGTTATTCCAGCAAGGATAAAAAAGCAGCTGATGACGTTTGTTCAATCCTTGAAAAAGAAGGGATTAGCTGCTGGATGGCGCCACGCGACATCACCCCGGGAGTACCCTTTGCTGAGGCTATCATAGACGCAATTAAGGAATCAAAAGTATTTATCCTTATCTTTTCCTCGGGCTCAAACCAGTCTTCCCAGGTAATTAAGGAAGTGGACCGGGCAGTGCACCATGGTCTGGATATTATTACCCTTCGCCTGGAGGATGTACCACTGTCAAAAAAGCTCGAGTATTACATAAGTGATGTTCACTGGCTCGATTCCATGGCTCCTCCTCTGGAACAGCACATCAATCAATTGTACAGGGTAGTTCAAAAGCTGCTTGGAAAAGAAGAGGTAAGTATTGATCTTATAGAAAAAGAGCAGGTAAAAAAGAAATCAATTATCGTCATTCCTTTTGAAAACATAAGTTCTGACCCGGAACAGGAATATTTCAGCGACGGACTGACCGAAGAGATAATAAGCGATCTCTCACATATCGATGACTTACTTGTAATATCCAGGAGTTCAGCAATGACTTTCAAAGGCTCACGAGACACTATTAAAGAAATAAGCCGTAAGGTCAAAGTGAGGTATGCCCTTGAGGGCAGTGTCAGGAAGGCAGGTGATAATATACGTGTCACAGCTCAGCTGATAGACGGAATAACCGATACACACTTATGGGCAGAAAAATATAATGAGACACTGGATAACATATTCGAGGTACAGGAAAAAATATCCCGGCAAATAGCTGATTCCCTCCAGATAAAACTGTCAAAGGAAGAAAAGAGTAAACTAAAAGATCACTCAGACCAGAATCTTCAGGCCAGTGAATGCTGGTTCAGGGCTAAACAGGAAATACATCGTTTTACAGCAGAGTCTTTCAGTCGTGCCCAATCGATTCTGGAGAAAGGCCTGGAGCAATATGGCGATAATGAACTCCTTCTATGGGGTCTAGGTTACATTAACTGGTATTATGTGAATACGGGTATTTACCTTGATGAATCATACCTGAAGAAAGCAGAAGCTTATGCTGAAAAAATATTCGAAATAAATAAAGAATCATTTTATGGCTACCAGCTGCTGGGGCTTATTGCCTACAAGCGGGGTAATACCAGGGAATCCATATACCAGACAAAAAAAGCCCTCGCTATTGAGCCAAATAATCCCGAGGTTCTCCACAACATCATCTGGATGTATGCCGATACCGGTAAAACGCATCAATCGTATGAGCTTGTTGACAGACTTCTGTTAATTGATCCTCTCACATCCCGCAATCCTTGGGTGAAAGGTCTTACATTTCTTACAGAAGGCAGGTTCGAAGAATGCGTGCCTGCTTTTTACCGTGCATATGAGCTTGATCCGGAGAACATTGTCTGGAAATTATTCTATGTTTATGCCCTTCTTATGGCCGGAAGAACAGAAGAAGCGCTTGAATTTACAGCCCCGATGGAAGAAAATCAAGGTGAAGACATTTTTATCAACCTGATCTTGTGCATTAAGAACGCGTTCCTGGAAAATAAGGATCAAACACTCAGCTTGATCAAGGATGAATTCCTCAAATTTGCAGAGTGGGATGAACTTATTAGCTTGTTTATTACAGAATGCTTTTCTCTGATAAATGAAAAAGGAAGAGCACTCTTCTGGCTTGAGAATACCGTGAACAGGGGATTTATAAATTATCCCTTTTTGAATGAATATGATTTCACCCTCGAAAACATACGCGGTACCGGAGAGTACAATAAAATAATGAAAAGAGTGAAGGAGGAGTGGGAAGGTCTGGAAGTATAAAGTAAGGCTAAGGCTAAGGCTGAGGCTAAGGCTAAGGTTGTGGCTAAGAGAAGAATCATGACGATTTCAATTACCAGCCAGGTTGTCTCCGCCATAGTCACGAGATTACGGGAATAAGGAGGGCGTGGTGGCTGAAAAGATAAAAGACAAAAGGAAAAAGAAAAAAGGAAAAAGGAAAAAGTATAAAGTTTGACAAAAATACAGATGTTATCATGAGAATTATAAGATATCTGCTGGCAATATTTCTTTTGCTGGTTAGCATACCCGTTTTATCACAAAGTGATATAAAAGCCTACCTCGATCCCATTATTGAAAAAATAATTGAGGAGAAGAAGGTGCCGGGGCTGGCTATTGCAATTGTCAATAAGGATTCAATTATTTTCTGCAAAGGATACGGATTACAACGTATTGGAGAACCTGATTTGATTGATGAGCATACTCTCTTTCAGGTTGCATCCCTTACAAAACCCTTCACTGCAAGCCTAATGGGAATGTTGAAGGACCAGGGTGCTGTTAACTGGGATGACCCTGTATTAAAATATATTCCGGATTTTAAACTCAAGGATAAGCGCCTTACCGAGTTGATGACTATCCGTGATCTCCTTTCAATACGTACCGGTATAATTGACGGTGATAACATAAATGCTTCGAATCGTTCGGAATTCGTACATCTTCTGGCTGAACAAGCTGTTAGTCCGGCAATGTTCCGCTCACAACAAACATCCTTTAATACATCCTTTACTCTCGCAGGTCACATACTGGAAACGATACAGGGCAGGGGATGGGAATTTATTGTTAAAGACAACCTGCTTGTGCCTCTGGGAATGAATGAGACATATACCAACATTAAATCTGCATGGGAAGTGACCAGCAATACCGCAGTGCCACATTTAATAAGGATTAACGAGATAATACCTTCTTCATGGTCCGACGTAAGCCTTGTTTCACCGGCAGGTGGAATTATTTCTAATGTAACGGACATGTCAAAATTCCTGAGGATGATGATGAACGAGGGAAGGCTGGATAATAAGAAAATAATTGAAAATACAAGCCTTAACTCTATGTTTGAACCACAGGTGGTTGTGGGGAACTCATTTAAAAATATTTTCAACCCGGAAGCAGATCTGATGTCCTTTGGACTGGGCTGGTTTCTAAGTGAATATAAAGGTTATAAGGTGATTGAAATGGAAGGATCATTACCCGGAACATCGAGTCTGATGGCGTTTGTACCCGAGGCTGAAATAGGCATGGTGATTCTTACAAATATGAATTTTGCTTTCAGCTCACTGGTACCACTGAAATTTCAGATACTTGATTACATTATTTCAGGAATTAATATTGCTGAGAAAGCCGACGGCATGTTAAAAGAAAAGCAAGGAAGCGGTGAATCAGATATTCAAAAATCAATTGAAGAAAAAAATAAATCCATTGTTATCAAATGGCTCAAAGAAATTAATAAAAGCAATTTTGAGCAATTGTTTGATGAATTATGGGCAAAGGACTGCAAGCAATATTTTAATTCCAGCAATGTTGCAGTGGAGTATGATGACTTTAAGGAAATGATATACAATTTATACGAAGAATATCCAGTGATAAGCCATGAAATACATGATATCATAGCAAGGGACGATAAAGTTATTGCCAGGTTCTCGGCAAGAGTAAATCATGACCGGCTTATGTTCGGAGCTCCGGCAACAAATAAGGAGCTGCAATGGAGTGCAATCGCGATATTCCAGATTAAAGATGGTAAGATTCAGAACCGCTGGGAGGTAACAGATCTGCTTGGCATGTATGAGCAGCTGGGAATGGAACTTCAATCTGAGTGAATAAATCTTATATCAGCCAAATTAAATGTTCCGCGTTCCGCGTTTCAGGTTTCAGGCTTGACTTCGGCGAACTCCCAACCCTAACATCCCAGAGCACTACGGATATTCGCACTGCTCAGTTCGACATTCATAACCTTTGCTAAAAGCAGTTATTCTGATGTAGAATACCATTTTAAAAATACTCATAACTCATAAATCATAACTCATAAATCATAAGTGCCTTAGCCTATTCCAAAATCTATTTAATTTATGTAACCTCAGTCTCTTAGTCTCTAAGTCTCTAAGTCTCTCAGTCAATCAGTCTCTAAGTCTCTAAGTCCCTCAGTCACTTAGTCACTTAGTCACTTAGTCACTTAGTCACTTAGTCATCGCATCCTTCCCGTAGCGGCTCAGGGCATCTGCCTGCCTGATCAATGACGGAAGCCTGTGTTTGCCATGCATGCCCGAAATCAAACCTGCTGCCTCAGTATAATCCATTCCCACGGAAGTGATATAAAGTGGCTGCCTGCTAGCTCCACGGAACACTTTTACTGCATCAGACCCATGGAAGGGCTTTTTAGCCACACCGATAATCTTTATCCTACCATTCAAGGCTTTCCATAGATATCTACCCAGGCCGGCTTTAGGGCCGAGGTCAACATAGCCGTCAATAATGACAGTATCAATCTTTTCTTGGATAATGTCCATTACAGCCATAATACAGGGTAGTTCGCGCCTGTAGAACTGGCCCGGTACATAATCTTCTACACTTAAAATATTCTTGATATATGTCCTGGATGCTTCTGAATCAGAAAAGTCATTAAAAACAACAGCTCCGGCTATTGCTGATCCGTCATCCTTATAATGAACATCAATAGCTGCAATCAATTCTACCTGTTTTGTCCGCCTACTGTGTCAGACGAAGCCTGTAGGGCGAAGTCTGAAGCACCACCTTGCGAAGGCTGCCTCCCTGCCACATATTATTCCTTCCAGGACATAGTGAAATCGTAGGCGCCATACTGAGTGCTGACAGCTTCGCCATCCAGTACCAGCTCCTCTTCGGTAAGTTTAACGAGGGTCATATCGTCTTCACCCATCTTCAGCATTTCATTATCATTGTATAACTCCCACACATCACTATCTACTTCATCACCCAGTGTTAAGGT
>JAYEGY010000108.1:0-9033 GCA_034659275.1 Bacteroidota bacterium
ATCAACTTCAAACCGGTAATGCTCAAATAATTCATTGGTATCAATATGATCATCTGTTTGGCTCATGGGTTGATCATAATCGTATAAACCTGTTGTAACCAATAAGCCTGTTGCCTGAGCTTATAATTAGAAGATAAACACCACGGGGAAGGCTTGTTACATTAAGGGTGCGCGTTTGTTGATCTGACATTATCCAACTTCCGTTAATGTCGTAGATATTGATCTTAATGCCCCTTGCAAGGTCATTATCAGCAATATCTATATTCAGTATATCCTTAACCGGGTTTGGCCATATATTTATTTTGGGCTTCCGGGGTATTATATATGTATCATCAATCCCTGACGGAATAATTGCACTGCCAATAACAGGCCTGATCATCAGGCTTCCCTCTACTTCAGATTCACTCCATATTCCATTTATATAATAATGGCGCCTGCCCTCGGGCAGGGTGTTCATATCCAGGCTCACATTAAGGAATGTCTCCGATTGCTGCGTCCAGCCAACATGGAAATAATCCTCAATTATGAGGGGATCATTCAAAATAAACCGAATGAATTCGTTAATGCTGTCACCCGGGCTTACAATTTCCTCCTGTTCATACAAGAGATCACCCGGCATTCCATTGTCATCATTCCACACTGCAATATTGAAATATCTCTGATTTGATGATTGATAGCTGTCATTAAAGGCTATTAATATTGCCCTCAAAGTATCGGGCTGGTAGGTCCTGAACCTTGTAGTCACCATAGCATTGGAAGCTCCCTGACCGTTTACTCCATATCCGTTTTCCGCAGATCCGTCATCGTAGGAGAAGTAGTCACTGAATACCTGGTAATAATCCATAGTATCGTTTACCTTCTGATCAAACTCATCAGTTATCAGTATTGACCTGATCCTGAACCGGGCTGAGTCAGTATAATCGGAATCGAAGGTGTATATCAGGTTGGCATTATAGGTGATCCATTCCCCCGGGTCAACATTTGTTGCACCGGCCGAGAAAGTATGCACCTCGGAATCTTCATAGACATCCCTTATCTCGAAATTCCTTGTAACATTACGTACCACCTCATCATTATTCCTGTAGTTGATCTTTATGAATGAGCCCATTTCCGACAGGAACACCTCCCTGAACTGTCCCCATGGCATGGATTCATATGTATTAAGGACGGAACGGATAGGTTTTGTGAATGCAACATCAACAGGTATGGTATCAGAAGGGGAACGGTTTTTATCAAGATAGACGTAATCAATATTCCAGTGATCTGAATTACCTGCCTGGGCCGGATCGTTGAGGGTGGAGCTGATACTGGCATAGTTGATAAACCTGAACCTGAAACCTCTGTACAGGTAGTCAGGATTATCAATTTTTATTATTACCGGTTTGAAATCGTGCAATGCTGTTCCTTCTGCTTTCCAGATGTGCTGCCATTCATTATCAGTTAGTGAATAGAATTGCAATACCAGGCTGTCTTTTAATTCAGGTGGATCGCCAATGCCCTCAGGCTGGTAAAAGAAACTGAGATAGACATTTTCAGTGGGATCAATATCAAGGTCAATGGGAGCAGATGTCAGCTGGTCGGCTTCAAATACAAAAGTACCGGCTTCTTCATACAATAAGCCCCTTTCATTGATAGCGTCAAAAGTGGCCACGCCCTGGCTTATCTGGTTCACGGGGTAGGTATTGTTTATATATACGTTGTTATCGGTCCAGCGTGATGTTGAGGGCCATATATTGACAGGTATAAAGTCATCAAAAAACGGTAAATCAAGGGTGTCGGTTGAAGCAGACTTTATCATGCTTTTTTGATTCCAGGCTTTATTTGCCTCGGGGTTTGTAAGCAGACCTGTCACTATCTCCTGGCCGGAGCTATTCAATATTATAGCAAATGGCAATAAAAGAGTAAGGTATTTTTTTATTCTAAGCATCAAGACCTGTTTTTATTAATTGCTGTGTTGTAATAACAGGCTGTCCGAAATGTTCACCATTGTTGAATCAACGGGCAGTTTCGTTGAATCAGTAGTAAACCATAGATATACTGAAGAGCCGAGCTGCAGGGTTGTTTCTTCACTATAAACGGGATTTTGTTTAAACACAAAAGCATTTGCTGAATCCCTGGCAGTGGTGATGGTGTTGTCAAAAGTAAATGTTTCTATATTCAATGATGAAGTCAGTATCCTGTTTCTTGCTTCTTTTATGTTAAGGCCAATAAGGTCAGGTATTTGAGTTCTCCTGTTGCTCAGGCCCTTACCCAGTACGAGGTCAATAACTGAACCCTTCTGTATTGAATCCCCGGGTTCGATGGGCTTTCCGTGATAAAGTTGTTCAAGAACATAATCAACTGAAAGGTCAGGTTTATAATTCAGCTTACCTATTTCCAGGCCTGAACTTTCAATGAGTGCCAGTGCCTGTCGTTTCGATAATTCCAATAAATCTGGCATCTCAACCATCTCAGGATTGAAGGCATTTATTGTTGCCATTATGCGGCGATTCTTTTTGACTCCGAATCCGGCTGAAGGATTTTGTTCAACAACACAACCCCTTGGAACTACATTGGTGTAAATGGAATCAATAAACTGGAATCTCATTTTGTTTTCTTTGATAACTTTTTCAGCCTCCTCAATAGTAAGGCCATAAAGGTCTGGCACAGGACGCGACTGCCCGTGTCTGGTAAATATACTTAACCAAAGCAGGGTTAAGAGAAGTATTATTACAGCCAGGGTAATAGCCAGGCCGAGGTTCTTGATAAAATCCTTACTGAGAAGGAATTGTTTAAGGCTCATAATAAAGCTTTATTAAAATAGTAACGTATGGGCAAAGATAAAATTATATGGCGATTAACGACTAACGACAAAAGTCAAAAGGGAAAAGCACCCGGTCTTACCACTCTTTAACCACCTTATAAAGTGTATCCCTTTCGACGGGCTTAAAGCCGGCTCCCCTTATAAGCTCACAGATGTCTTTTGTTGTAATTGAGGGATTCTGATCGGTGGCACCGGCCATTGAATATATTTTTGTTGTATCATCAATTGTCCCGTCCACATCATCCACGCCGAATGATAATGCCAGTTGAGTTGATTCTTTCCCAAGTGCCGGCCAGTAGGCTTTTATATGGGGAAAGTTTTCAAGGAATATTCGTGATACGGCATAGTTCTTCATATCTTCCAGGATATTGACTTCACCGTACTTCTGCATTTTATTATTTGCCATCCTGAATTTAAGCGGTATAAATGAATTAAATCCCTTAGTTTTATCCTGAAGCTTCCTGAGCCTTTCCATATGGTCGATCCTGTGTTCATACGTTTCAATATGCCCGTAAAGGATTGTAGCGTTTGAAGGTATTCCTGCCTTATGTGCTTCTTCATGAATCTTTAGCCACCTTTCCGCTGAGGATTTATCTTTACATATAATTGACCTCACCTTTTCGTCAAAAATTTCCGCTCCCCCGCCCGGGATTGAACCCAGGCCGTCCTTTTTAAGTTTAAGCAGTCCTTCGCGTATTCCGAGTCCCGATTTTGTGATTATATAATCAAGCTCTATTGCTGAGAAGGCCTTAATATGCAATGTCGGTCTGTGATCACGTATCATCCTGAGTATTCTTCCATAAAAATCAATATCATGATTGGGATGTACCCCACCAACAATATGTACTTCCGTTACCGGTTTATCATCAAAGCTACGGATGATACCAAGTATTTCTTCTGCGCTGTAATTCCAGGCATCAGGACTCCCGGCAGGTTTCCTGTAGGAACAGAATTCACAATTGTAAATGCATATGTTGGTTGGCTCAATATGGAAGTTGCGGTTAAAATAAGCCCTGTCACTGTTTTTTCTCCTTCTTACAATATCGGCAAAGTAACCAAGGAGACCAGGATTTTTTGAGTGGTATAACAGTAAGCATTCTTCAGGTGTTATCCTGGTATCATTTATTATTTTATCATATACAGGCCTGAGCTCTGCAGGTATATATTCTGTCATTGTTTATTTAGCAAAAATCCAGTTACAAAGTTAGCAAGAAAACGCAGAACGTGGAACCAGGAAGCCTTAACAAAAAAAAGTGCTCCGCAATCTTCGGAACACTTTTAATGTAAGGTGGGAGGTAAAAATTTACCCTTTATGTTTTGGTTCGTCTGATGTACTGAGCTTCTTCCTGCCCTTCGCACGGCGTCTTGCCAGCACTTTCTGACCGCCGGATGTAGACATTCTTTCCCTGAAACCGTGTTTGTTCGATCTTCTCCTTCTCGAAGGCTGAAATGTTCTTTTCATGCTTTATATTAGTTTCTTAAATTCTTACTAATGCTAATTAAGCTGCAAAGTTAAAGATATTTTTTTGAAAAACAAAAAAGCTCCCTATGGTCGCGTAATTTGCCTCGCTGCGTGAGGCGTAACTTACCTCACTTCGTTCGGTGTAATTTGCTTCGCGGAATGCGGAATGCGAAACTATAAAGGCATATAGACAATTTTCTTTTCGCGAAAGTATTCCTCTTCATAAAATTCGTTCAGCCTATAGATACGGCATTCGGGATAATTTTTAAGCTCCTCGGAAAGTTCTCCGCCTTTCAGGCTTATTAGTCCGTTTGGGAGCTCATTTATTGATCGTTTATGGATAAGGCTTTCCGTCCATTTGACCAGATCGGGTAGAGGGGCAACAGCCCTTGCCACAACAAAGTCGTATTTTTCTTTTATGTTTTCTATCCTTGACCAGACAGCTTCAACATTATTGAGATCAAGTTTTTCAATTATATCATTGGCGGCATGAATTTTTTTCCTGACTGAATCGGCAAGGGTAAAATAGCAGCCGGGGAAAACAATAGCCAGGGGGATTCCCGGTAAGCCTCCTCCGGTACCCGCATCCAGTATTCTGGTTCCCTTACTGAAGCTTATAATCTTTACTATGCTGAGCGAGTGAATGACATGGTGGAGAATGAAATTGTCCATATCTTTTCGTGATACCAGGTTAATCTTTTTGTTCCACTCTGCATACAGCTTCTCCAGGCAGTTCAGTTTATCCTTTGTAGATTTTGGCAGGTCGCTGAGATATTTAGAAACGTGATTATCCACTAGATATTTGCTGTCTTGTTCAGAATATTATATAGCAATTCCTTTGCCCTGAATATCTGGGCTTTGACAGTTCCAAGTGGGAGGTTCAGTTCGTTGGCTATTTCTTCATAAGAGTATTCATTATAATATCTTAATTCAATAAGCCGTCTGTACTTTGGTTTTAACTGGCTAACAACATCACTGAGATGTCTTATTTTCTGTTGCTGCATCATTTCTTCTTCAGGCCCCGGCATATCAGACTGAAGGTGGGAAGCGGGGTCATCCTGTTCATCCTGTTGCTGTTCGACCGGTGTTGGTGCAGATTTTTTCTTCCTGATAAAATCTATGCAGTTATTGGTTGCTATCCTGAACAGCCAGGTACTGAATGCATAGTTTGGAGTATATAGATGGATATTTTTAAATGCCTTCCCGAATGCTTCGATAGTAAGATCATCGGCATCAGAAGGGTTATTGACCATTTTCAGGAGCATGTAATAAATGGAATCACGGTACCTGTTCATCAATTCAGCAAAAGCTTTCTCATCACCTTCAACTGCCATATTTACCAGTCTCAGATCATATTTAGCTTTTTCAGAGAGATCAGGTTTTATTTCCATTCGTAATACTGGTGTGTTTTAAAAGCAACGTTTAATAAAAAGTAAACATTCAAAAAGGGAGAAACAATATCAAACAACAGCGAAAATACTAATAAATCTTTTTCGTTCAAATTCTTTTGGCCCAGGGCTAGTATTATGATTTTTGTGAGAAGTATAATTGCAGCTACAATACCAAGAGGAAGGTAGAGCTTTGTTAAGAACATAAGGATAACAAAAAGGGTGTAGAAAAGCAGCCTTGAAAGCGGCTCGGTAATTAATAGGAATTTCGTCAGCCCCCGATAGTGGAAGGATGTAGATGAATGCCTTGTTTTTTGTTGGATGTAATCTTTCCAGGTCCCTGAAGGTATGGAGCGAGTAAATGATTCCGGTGCCAGGTTGACAGAGGTATTTTTCTTCCTGGCCAGTAAATTAACAAAGAGGTCATCATCTCCCGATTGAAGATTTAGGTGAGGACCGAATCCCTTGTTTTTGAGGAACACGGATTTTCTGTAGGCAAGGTTGCGCCCCACTCCCATATATGGAAGGCCTGCCATTGCCATACCGGTGTATTGCATGGCGATGAACATTGAATCATACCTGATATATTTGTTAAGCAGGCCCTTTTGCCTGAGATACCCGCCATAGCCAAGTACGAAATCAGTTTTATTTGTGAAGGAGGCTGCAAATGTGGTAATCCAGTTTTTACTCACCGGCTGGCAATCCCCATCTGTCAGGAGCAAGAGTTCATTACTGGCCGCCTTAATGCCAATGAAGAGTGCCATCTTTTTGCTGTGCCTGAGGCTCGATTCCTTGTATATAGTAGCTACTCTCAGATTGTCATATTTGCTGGTGAATTTCTTAAGAATATCTTCGGTGTCGTCATCAGAACAGTCATTTACAACTATTACCTCAAAGTCATCATATTCCTGCTCCAATACAGAAGGAAGGAATGATTCCAGGTTTTCAGCTTCATTACGGGCACAAATAATCACTGATACAGGCTCACTTTTATCACCCTTCTCTTTAAAACTATACACCCCGGGCCTCAGGTAAAAGAACAGGTAATAGAATAATTGTAGCAGGGCTACTGCTCCAAACAATGCAATCAATATCAATTCAATGGTGGAAATAGGAAGCTCAAACATCTGCTTTATTTTGCTGTGGTAATATTAATAAGTTTAATGAATCCTTCAAAGTGAATTATGTATAATGCGCTTTTTTTCATCACTAATTTTCAAACACTGGATCTAAGCACTACATTTGTGCAATTATAAATTGAGTATATCTGGTGTTCGAGGTTCAAAAAAAGAGTCCGGATTCAAACGCGAGAACAGGCTTGCTCCATACTGATCATGGAATTGTCAGGACACCTGTCTTTATGCCCGTTGGAACTGCCGGGACAGTTAAAGGTGTGTTGCAAAGAGATCTGAAGCAGGAGATAAACGCGAAGATCATTCTTGGAAATACCTATCATTTATATTTAAGACCAGGGACTGATGTCCTGTCCGGTTCAGGGGGTATACATAAATTTATGAACTGGGACAGGCCCATATTGACCGACAGTGGAGGTTACCAGGTTTTTTCCCTGTCTGAGAACAGCAAACTGTCGGAAGAAGGGGCACATTTCAGGTCTCATATTGACGGTTCGGCTCACACCTTTACACCTGAATCGGTTGTAGATGTACAAAGGATAATAGGAGCAGATATAATCATGGCATTTGATGAGTGTACACCATATCCTTGTGATTACGATTATGCAAAAAAGTCAATGGATCTAACCCACCGTTGGCTCGACAGGGCAGTGGAAAGGTTCAATGATACTGAAGGCCTGTATGGTTTCAGGCAGGTTCTCTTTCCTATAGTGCAGGGTAGTGTATATGACGACCTGCGCAAACAGTCGGCTGAATATATCGCCACCCTGGGAATGCCGGGTAATGCTATAGGAGGTTTGTCAGTAGGTGAACCGGCTGAAATGATGTATGCCATGATTGATATTGTAAATAAAATACTCCCTGAAGATAAACCACGATACCTTATGGGCGTGGGTACGCCTGTAAATATACTGGAAGCAATAGATCTCGGTATTGATATGTTCGATTGTGTTATACCTACGAGGAATGGTCGCAACGGAATGATTTTTACCGGCGAGGGTATAATTAATATTAAAAACAAAAAATGGGCAAAAGATTTTTCAGCTATTGATGAAAAGGGCCCGACGGATATAAGCCGTTATTATTCAAAAGCTTACCTTCGGCATTTAATAATATCGGGTGAACTTCTCGGGGCCCAGATAGCCAGTATCCATAATCTGGCCTTTTATTTGTGGCTCGTTGATGAAGCCCGCAGGCATATTGAAACAGGTGATTATCGTGCCTGGAAAAATCAAATGATTGACGCACTTGCACAAAGAATATAATGAATATCAAAAAGAAAACACTGGATGTTTATATTGTCAAGAAATTCCTGGGAACATTTTTCCTGGCCCTGGTGCTTATTATGTTCGTGGCAATAATATTTGACTTCTCCGAGAAAATTGATGATTTCATGGAGAAAGAAGCACCTTTGAATGCTATAATATTTGATTATTACCTGAATTTTGTTCCATATTTTGCTACCCTTTTTGCCCCCCTTTTCACATTCATCTCGGTGATTTTCTTTACCTCAAAGATGGCCTATAATACCGAAATAATAGCTATACTTAGCAGCGGAGTCAGTTTCAGGCGGATGATGCTGCCCTACTTCTATTCCTCCTTTCTTATTGCTGTTTTTACATTTGTACTGATAAATTTTGTAATTCCGAATTCAAATAAAGAAAGGATTGAATTTGAGGATAAATACTATCGGGGCCGTAGCAGGTATTTTATGGCCAGAAATATTCACAGGCAGGTTTACCCCAATGTATATGCCTTTATGGAAACATATCGGTCATCTCAACAGATCGGTACTGAATTCAGCCTTGAACGGTTCAATGAGGACGGGGAACTTGTATCAAAACTAATGGCATCTCATGTTAAATGGGATTCGACAATAAATAAATGGAGCGCAAGAAATTATGTCATAAGGGATATTATCGACGGTAAAGAATATATAAGGAAAGGAAGGAGGATAGATACCACACTTACAATCACCCCCAGTGATTTTGAAAGGGGAGAGGATTTTGTAGTTACAATGAACCTGTTTGAACTGAATAAATATATTGACGTTTTGAGGTTGCAGGGCTCTGAGGAGATTACACTGTGCCTCAATGAAAAACATAAGCGCATAGCAAATCCATTCGCCATTTTTATTCTTACCCTTATTGGTGTTTCGCTTTCATCCAAGAAAGTGCGTGGTGGCATCGGGATGCAAATAGGATTTGGACTTGCCCTCAGTTTTTCATATATATTCTTTATGCAGTT
>JAYEGY010000109.1:0-9017 GCA_034659275.1 Bacteroidota bacterium
TTCTGTTTATAACGGAGATATTACGGCTCTGATTGAGAAAAGCCTGCCGCTGACATTATTACTTATAACAGTGCCTGTATTATTCTTTGTGGCAATTTTCCTGTACAAACGGCGTAAGTTTCAAATGCGGCTTACTGTTTTTTCAACTCTGCTTTTGATAGGAGCTTTCCTGCTGATGTTGTACTATATTTTCTATACCGGCCGTAAGCTGGAAGCCGAGCTTATTTTCAATATCAAACTTACATTTCCTATTGTAGGTGCAATATTCGGATACCTGGCCTTCAGGAATATTTTAAAAGATGAATTGCTGATTAAATCCTTTGACAGGCTACGTAAATGATTATTACAGTATGACCATATGTTCCTGGTCGGTTATTTTTTCGCAATAATGGCATTTTAGTGCCACATTTTTCTTGGCAACAACTGTGAATCTGGTAGTAACTGATTCGTAATTAGTAATGCATTTGGGATTTACGCACTTGGCTATACCGATAATTTCATCCGGCACCTTTACTATGCTTTTTTCAACAACCTCGTATCCTTTAATAATATTAAGTTTAGCCTCCGGGGCTACTAGGGCTATACGATTAATATCATCATCCTCAAAAAATATTCCTGCCAGTTTGATAATTGCCTTACGTCCCAGTTTCTTGCTCTCTAGGTTTGTTCCAAAAGTGATTTGATTATTTATTTTATCAAGCCCTAGTATCTGTATAACCTTGAAAAGGTTTGATGCCGGTATATGATCGATTACTGTACCGTTTTCAATTGCACTTACACTTAATTGTTTCGGTTCTTTCATGATTGCAGTTGTTTATTTAAGACCAAGTAAACGGGTTAAAATAGCCTGCCGGGTATAAACACCGTTAAGAGCCTGTTGGAAATAGTATGATTTTTTATTTAAATCAACATCAGTATGTATCTCATTGACCCTGGGCAAAGGATGCAAAACCTTCATATTGTCCTTCGTGTCACCTAGCATGCTGTTGCGTAATACGTAGACGTTTTTAACTTTTTCGTACTCCATGGGGTCACTGAAACGTTCTTTCTGAACCCTGGTCATGTAAATGATGTCAGCTTCGTTTATTATATCTGTAAAATTTGAATGCTCATAATATTTTAAGCCGAGCTTATCAAGGTAAAGCTTGTATTCAACAGGCATCATGAGTTCTTCAGGTGATACGAAATTAAAGGTGGTATTCCATCTCGACATTGCCATTAAGAGTGAATGTACCGTGCGTCCGTATTTAAGGTCACCAACCAGGAAGATATTCAGCTTATCAAGACCTCCCTGCGTTTTTCTTATTGAGTAGAGGTCAAGCATTGTCTGTGTCGGGTGCTGGTTGGCCCCGTCACCTGCATTGACTACCGGGACATCAGCTATCTCACTCGCGAGGCGCGCACTACCCTCTATAGGATGTCTCATTACAATGAGGTCACAGTAGTTATTAACCGTCCGGATAGTGTCATTAAGCGTTTCACCCTTGGTGACACTTGAAGATGAGGCATCGGTAAAGCCAACTATCTTACCGCCCAGCCGCGATATCGCACTTTCAAAACTCAGGCGTGTGCGTGTTGAGGGTTCAAAAAACAGGGTGGCTATAACTTTTCCTTCAAGAATGGGCTGGCTTGGTTCTTTTTCAAATTCTTCGGCCAGATCAAGTATGGATACCATTTCATCGGTACTGAGATCATCGATCGAAACCAGACTCTTATTCTTCATTAATCAGTGATTTAAATGATTATTTTTATTTAACTAGCAAAGTTAAAAACTATGAAATATATAAACTTATTTGTTAATAATTAATTAATAAATACCCTCTTAAATTCAAGTTTATCTATCAGGCCTAACCTCCGGCTGATTCTTTTTTCCAGTGATGCCCTGAAATGTATTTTCATCGAACAATCCATTTCAAAGACCTGGTCACTTTGCCGCAGATTTTCTTCCTTGATAATTTTCATTACCTCGTTCATAGCTGAATAGGGGAAATGCAAGCTGTAGGTATAATCTACCGTTTTGTTTATTATCTCAGCATTATCCAGTGCAACCCTGGCTGCATCACGATAGGCATTTATCAGGCCTCCCGTTCCAAGAAGTGTTCCACCGAAATACCTCACAACAATAATTAAAATATTTGTGAGCCGGAAAGACTTTATCTGGCCCATGATGGGCTTACCTGCTGTACCTGATGGTTCACCGTCGTCATTAACCCTCCAGTCGTCATTACCGGTGCCAAGTTTATATGCATAACAGTGATGGCGGGCATCATGATATTTCTTTTTTACCCTGTCCATGATCCCCTGTATTTCATCAGTTGAATACACAGGACTGGCAATGGCTATAAATTTGCTTCCCCTGTCTTTGAAAAGACCTCGAGATTCTTTCTTTATAGTCCTGTATTCGTCTTTCATGCTTTTGTTATAGATAACTAAGAAATATAATAGTCAATATTGATAATACAATGCCCGCTTTATTGAGATTGCTAAGTTTCTCATTGAAGAAAATAAGGGCTATTATTACTGATAATACTACGATACCCATGTTGTTGATACCGAAGACTATGGAACTTTCGAAAATATAACTTTCAAGAGCCATAATAATACCATACAATGAGAAAAAATTCACTATGCCCAGTATAATTCCCGCAAGTATTGTTTGAATAAGTTTTTCAGGTTTTAAAACCCCCTTTTTGAATATACTGAAGATCAGGCCCGTTATTGCAGATATTGAAAACAATATTGAGGAAAACATTAAAGCGCCTTGATCAGCGATATGGACTTCCTGGGTATATTTGATCAGTGAGTCTATAATACCTGCACTGAAAAAAAGTATAATGGGTAATAATACTGCCAGAACACCTCTCTTCTTACTCTTATCCCTGTTATATGTTGTCATGAAGACTGACGCAAGGGCTAATATTATCCCTGTTACTTTTAAAACACTTATTGGCTCATTAAAATAAAATAAGGAAAAGATTATTGGTATTACCACTGACATCTTTGAGGCAACAGATGTCACGGCTATTCCTGCCTTTTGCGTCGAGAGGGCTATTACAAAAAACACTACGATAAAAAGTATACCTATTGTAATTGCCATTGGAATCCAGCCGGCATTGAGATCTGTCTTTTCAGGCAGGTTGCCAATGGAGAATCCCAGTATGGCAGCAGCAATGTAATTTATTATAATGATCCTGAAAGTATCCAGTTTTAAGTTACCGGCTATTTTGAAAACAACAAATATGCCTGCATTTGATATTATGCATAACAGAAGGTATATCATTTTTGTCCTTTTTCGTATTTGTTAATTAAAGAATTTGTTATTGAATGTATTAATCTAATATCCTTTCCCTTAGCCAGTGACAGGCGTTCCATAATCCTGCCTTTTAAAGCTTTATTCTTGCCTGTTGTTGTTCCTGAAAGCAGGCTTTCTATTTTGTCTTTAAGTAATCTCAGGTTCTCATTTCCCGGGCCCCGTTCATTATGGATACTTCCTGATTCCGTCTTTTCACTCAGCATATATGAATAAATCATCACAGCCTGGGCCAGGTTCAGGGATGGATACGAAACTGCCATTGAAATGGTGCTTGTTATGTCACACAGTTCCATCTCTTCATTACTTAAACCATATTCTTCCCTCCCGAAAACCAATGCAATTTTATTATACTCTTCATGCCTTTCTTCCAGGAAGGACCTGAGACGGGAAAGATCAATATATTCACTTTTTGAAATCCTGTACCTGGCAGTGGTTCCGATAACTAAATCATTATTCCCGAGAGCTGCTTCAAGGCTGGTAAATACCTCGGCATTATCAAGGATATCTTCTGAACCATGAGCAAGCCATCGGGCTTTACCCGTGAGATATTCACATGGCTTAACAAGGCAAAGTCTATTAAACCCCATGGTTTTCATTGCCCTTGCTGCTGCTCCTATGTTTTCCGGGACTTTTGGTTCTACAAGTACAAATGATATATACACCTGATAAATTTTTTACAAATATTCCTAAAAAATACCTTATCAGAAAATAATATATAAATTTGTCTGTACTTACTGTAAAGATGAGGTGATGAACGTGCTTTTGATGAAAATGACATGAAAACCAGATTAATTCTTCTAATTTTCATTTTAATTGTTATAGTTACAGGCATTGTATCAGTTATCCTTCTGCGCAATCTAAGATCCGACAGGCTGAAAAATGAAGTCGCTGCCTATTCAGGTAGCAAAAGTTGTCGTCCATGTCACGAAAGATTTTATGAATTATGGCATGATTCACATCACGGTCTGGCAATGCAGCCTGTTACAGGGTATTTCATTGAAAAGAATATCCGGTCATTTAACCAGGAAATAAAGGTGGGTACTGATATGTTTAAGGTCCTGTTAAAGAATGACACTCTTGTTTTTGAGGAAATGAAGATGTCGGGTGAAACTAATGAATATCCTGCCATTCATACTATGGGTGGTAAATATATATATTATTTCCTAACACCTTTATCAAGTGGGCGGCTGCAGGTTTTGCCTCTTGCTTACGACTGCGATACCGATACCTGGTATAATAACCCGGAAAGCGGGGTGAGACATTTTGAGGCCATGGAAGATGCTCCCCTCGACTGGATGAATCACCTCTATACTTTTAATACTACATGCTATAATTGTCATGTGAGTCAGTTAGAAACCAATTATGATCTGGAAGACAATACTTATAACACTACATGGAGAGAACCGGGAATTAATTGCGAAACCTGTCACGGCCCAAGTTATGAGCACATAATAGAATGTGTTAAGGCGGGGGAGGGTAATATTCCTGAAGATCTAAAAATAGTGCAGACAAGTATATATACCCCCGATCAGCATAATGCTGCCTGCGGTTCATGCCATGCTAAAGCGACGGTCATCGCAGAGTCGTTTAAGCCCGGTGCACGGTTTTATGATTACTTTGATCTCATTACACTCGAAAACCCTGACTTCTATGCCGATGGTCGAGATCTGGGTGAGAACTATACCATGACCACGTGGGAAATGAACAAATGTGCTGAAAGCAGTGGTATGCACTGCGTAAGCTGTCATACCTCCAGTGGCAGGTATCGTTTTGGAGGGGAAAACGCCAATGATGCCTGCATGCCATGTCACTCGGAGAGAGTAAATAATGTGAGTGTCCATACTTTTCATTTGCCTGATTCAGAGGGCAGTAAATGCATCGCCTGCCACATGCCTAAAACAACTTTTGCCAGAATGGACAGGAGTGATCATTCATTCCGGCCTCCTATGCCAAGGGCTACGATAGCTTTTGGTTCACCAAATGCCTGCAATATCTGCCATGATGATATGACAGCCGAATGTGCCGAAAAAGTAATACAGAATACACATAAGCGTGAGTACCAGGCTGAGACAATTGAAAACGGATACCTTATCCGAAAAGCCAGGGCAGGCGACTGGAGTGTACTTGATGAAATACTGTCAGGACTGGAAGAAGGAAGATTCGATAAAGTTTATACAACTTCATTCATCAGGTTACTGGAGAACTGCGATGATCCTTCAAAATGGGATGTGATGCTGAAGCTTACTTATCATGGATCACCACTGGTTAGAGGTGCTGCTGCCCACAGCCTTTACGCTGATAATTCAAAACAGGCCTTCGAGCGTCTTTTTGAGCTCGTTAAGGACGACTACAGGCTTGTGAGACTGAATGCAGCATTTTCTCTAAGTTCATATCCTGATAATTACATCGATGAATCAAACAGTTCAATTATATCGGCTGCACTGGCTGAGTATGAAAACTCACTGGTTACTAACCCGGATGACTGGTCGGCACATTATAATCTTGGGAATTACTATAGCAATATAAATGACTTTGAAAAGGCACTGGAAGCATATAATACATCGATAAGGATTTATCCTGAAGCCATAATGCCAATGGTTAATGCCGGTTATATTAATTCAATACTGGGTAATTATAACAGGGCTGAGGAATTGTTTACCAGGGCTCTTTCATATGCCCCCAACCATGAAGCGGCATTGCTTAACCTGGCACTCTTATATGGTGAAACAGGAAATAGAGAGATGGCCAAACAATACTTTAAGCGACTGATGGCTGTTAGCGATGAAAATGCAGTAGCTGCTTATAACCTTGCAGTCCTTCACTCAGATGATAACCTGGGAAAAGCCGTTGAACTTAGCCGGAAAGCAATGAAATGGGAACCTGGAAATATAAAATATGCCTATACGCATGCCTTTTACCTTGTTAGATCAGACAAAACAGCCTCTGCAAAGAAGATACTTGAGGATATTATAGATGAGGATAGTTTTTTCTTTGATTCTTACTTTCTTCTGTCAGGAATTTACATCAATGAAGGTAATTTGGATAGGGCAAAAATTATTCTTGAGAAAGCACTCAAAAATGAGAATCTGGCAGCTGACCAGAAACAGGCAATCCTAAGCAGGTTAGAACAGCTTGAAAAAAATGAAAATTAACAGGAAAAAATTTCTATCTGCAAAAAAATCAGATTTAATCATAGTAGAAGAAGAATATCCTGATCATTCGTTTTTCTATATTAATCTAAATGTGAAGCCTGACGACGATAGTTGTCAGGCTACCAATGATTTATCATCATATCTTGAGGATAATTATCTGGAGGTGCTAATTGGTTTTGCTTTTGGTTTTGATGTTGATGTTGGTACTAATCTTATTAATGATTCTTTCAATAAGCTGGACAATTTGATCTTACTGCAAGACAGTGCTTCAACAGGTTCGCAGATACAATTAATTTGTGCCGATGGCAGGGAGGTTAAATCATTAAATGCACCAACACATACCACTGTTAAAATGTTTAATCATTATGGCTCAGAGCTCTATTATATAAGTAATATCCGGCCGAACAAGTCGGATAATTGTTACATGGAGACATTTTCATCATTTAAATCACTGGGAAAAATACTCAACGATAACTATGTCAGCTATAATAATCTGGTCCGTACCTGGCTTTACATTCATAATATCCTCGACTGGTATGATATCTTAAACAAAGCCCGGACTGATTTTTTCACAGGAGAAAATATCTTTGAAGGACTTATTCCTTCAAGCACTGGCATAGGTCTTAGCAATATATATAAGAAATGCCTTTCGCTCAGTGCTTTTGCGCTTAAGCCAAAGGATGAAAAAGAGATGGTTCAAATGGTTGATTCCCCTATGCAATGTGATGCCATCAACTATAAGAGCTCCTTCAGCAGGGCTGTGGAGATCAGTCTTCAAACATCAAAAAGACTGATAATAAGTGGAACAGCTTCAATAGGCAGCACCGGAGAAACACTGTATAAGGAGAGCGTTGTAAAGCAGATAGAGCATACCATGGAAGTGGTAAAATCTATCTTGAGAAGTAAGAAATATAATTGGGATGATATTGTGCGGGCTATTGCTTATTTCCCTGATCCCGGTCATGTAAAGCATTTTAAAGATTACTGTCTGTCTAAGGAAATTGATCCTTCATATTTTCTTTCTGTTGGGGGTACGGTATGCAGGGATGATTTAATGTTTGAAATTGAGATTGATGCTGTAAAACCATTAATGCCTTAGGATTCGTAAAGAGAAAACTCTTCGAATTCCCTGTTAAATTCTTTTATTTCATACCTCCATCTTTCCCTTTCATGGTTAAGTGAACCATTTCCTGAAATAGCTTTTCTCAGATTGCTGTCGCCGGATAATATATCAAAGGGTATTAAGACTTCTTCATATTCGTAGGGAGGATCATTGAAATGAAGATTGCCTGAGATATCATTTATTTTTTTGAAAATGCAGGCGGCAGTATATACTGGTTCATATACACTGTAATCAGTAATGTGAATCTGCATTCCCTGGCAGTCCTCTCCTTCAAATTTGTGGAAAGTGGGGATAAAATTATGCGGTCTGAAGGTACATCCCGGTATCTTCATCTTATCGAGTTCCGTAATTATCTTATTTATATCAAGGAAGGGAGCGCCACATAATTCAAATGGAAGGGTGGTTCCCCGGCCCTCCGAAATATTAAGGGCTTCCACGAGTACCATACCCGGGTATACCATTGCTGTATTAACTGATGGCATGTTCGGTGAGGGAAGGACCCAGGGTAAACCGGTATCACACCAGGTCATCGCTCTATGCCATCCTTCCATTTTAATGAAAGTAAGGCGGCAGTTGATACCTTCTTTTTCGTTTATCCACTGGGCCATTTCTCCCATGGTCATTCCATGGCACAGGGGAATCTCTGCCCCGCCAACGAATGTGTAGAATTCTCTTTTTAGCAAAGCTCCGTCCCTTTTAATTCCACCGAGTGGATTGGGCCTGTCAATCACCACGACAGGTATATCTCTTTCTGCGCATGCTTCCATGCAGTGTTTTAAGGTCCATACATAGGTATAAGGTCTTGCGCCCACATCTTGAAGATCAACCAATAGTATTTCTATTTTGTCCAGCATCTCTTCAGTCGGTTTGCGAGTTTTACCATATAAGCTGTAAACCGGCACTTTGTATCCCGGATGGATATATCCTTCCCATTCTATCATATTATCCTGGGTCTGACCAAATAAACCATGTTGTGGTCCGAATATGGCAGCCAGTTTAACAGGTGCAGAATGATATACTATATCAATTATATGATCAAATTTCCTGCTTATACTTGAAGCATGACATACAATTCCTGTTTTCTTATTCCTTATAATTGGAAGGACATTTGTGTCGAAGTTATCTAAACCTGTTGTTACCATATCCGTATAAATAGTATATTATTATCAATTTGTACTAATCCGGAACAAAACCATATGCAGTTTTGTTTATAATTAAACAGTAATAAATAACAAAATAAAGATAAATAGTGAATATAATAGTTTTAGATTTTAACTTTGTGTTGCTTGAAATACGATAATTATGTAACAAGCATATTTAACAAAGACATTTTAATTAGATTTTAACCACACAACAAAAAAATGAAGCTAAATACTATAATATCCATCAGAATAAAATTTACAAGCCTTTTACTGGTTATTGGTTTTGT
>JAYEGY010000110.1:0-9001 GCA_034659275.1 Bacteroidota bacterium
GAAAATATACCGGGTCGTCATTGCCCATTATCACCAGGGTGCTCCAGAAATACGGATGCGATCTCATCTGATCTGCATCTGCCAGATAATCCATTCTTGCTTTACGCAGCGACTTACTTTTTGTGAATCCTTTCTTAATATTAAAATAAAAATCCTTCACTATATCGCTCCCGGAGCGGTCATCCACCTCCCATAGAGACATTATCACACAAGGACTTCCGGAATAGAAAAATCCCCTGGCCAGGCTCATCACTCCCTCTCCCGCCCGGAGGTAACCGGTACCGGTATTACAGGAACTGAGAAAAAGCATTTTTGATTCAATGGGTATGTTGTAAACCTCATAGGTATTAAGCATTCCATCTTCAACAGTATCGTTTTCCATATTGAAGAACATTTTCGAGTACATAGGTTCATTATCATTCAACATTGTATGCATGGCAAGGTGCACCAGGTCACCTTCGATTACAGTTGATTTAAAATTGCTTTCAGTAGCCTGATCATCGATATAAAGCTGGCCTCCAAGCAGCTTATTTATATATATTGCTTCTTCCCTTGCTCCCAGTATATTGGTCAGGCTGTCACGGTAATACTGCCTGCTTTCCATAAGTTCTTCAATATCTAATCTCCCGCTGTATTCAGGAGCAAAAGTAAGTACATTATTATATACACTGCGGTGCGACGATAAGGTTTCCGACAACATTGTACCGGAGTACTCATATATTATCTCAAACTCTTTAATCAGATAATTTAACTCACGGTAATTTACTCCTTTATAAGCTGGCATTTCGCTTATCAGTGTTTCAAAAGGGATATATGAGAGTACATCGTCTGTAGAAATAATTAATCTTTCGGATTTCAAGTGATCCCTGACCGGCAATACCAGTCTTTTATACAGATTAAATGCCAGCTCAACATATTTCCCGTATTGTAAACCTGCACCACTGACTATTGCCGGCCCGGTCAGAATATTCCTGAAATCAAGGACCATTTCCCTGAATTCATCACCAGCGGGCACTGATTCAATCTTAAAACAATCGCGGTTTATGAGGAAAATATATAAAAGGCTGTCTGTCAGGTAGTATTCAATAAAGTTGCCTTTTCTGGCAATACTGTTTCGTATATCATCTACAGTGCTTACTGACGTATTATATTTCAGGTTATAATATCGTGGATACTCCTTTTCAAAAATCCGGACAAGGGAATCATACCTGGCCGCCGCCTCAACGCTTAAAAGGCGGTAGTGGTCAATAAGTTTTAAATCCGGTTTTTGTTTTGCCGATTCATTGTATATCACCTCGTTGTAATCCCTTATGTCCCCAAGTAATTCCCTTTCAATAGCGGCAAGATCAGGTGGTAGATGGAAATTCATTGCCCGGTTATTTCTTGTCGCAGTCAAAAGGGCGGCAGCTTTTGACTTTTCTGAAATTTCAAAAGCCCTTTCAAGATATTTCTTTTCGCCAGTGAGACTGAGTAATTTATATAATATAGACAATGTCATATCATAAGCATCAACATACCTCCCTGATACCATGCTCCGGCTTTCGTCCTGTTGTATTCTGAGCCTGGTACTTTCGATATTTGCTATAGCCTGTTCAGTTGCATTTAAAGCATCCCTGAGATCCTGTATATCATTTTCCAACCTGTATGTTTCATACAATATCCTGCTTTTGTGCAGGAATGAAGCGGTCCTGATCTTTGATGATATCAACAGGGAATCACCAATTACATCATTGATATATCCCAAAGCTTCGGGATATCTAACTGTATTATACATTAAGCGGGATAAACACAGGAGAGCTTCACTTTTAACCCTGCTATCCTGCTGATTATTATTTATATAAGATTTAATAATATCTGACATATCCTCTGTTCGCCCGTAATCCTTCCTGTAATACATCAGAAAATCACAAAAAGTCAGTAGTTGTATAATATAATCCCTACTTTCTTCTCCATACTCGTTTTTTGCTTCTTCAAGCGATAATAATAAATAATGTTCTGCCTTATCCAACGTTCCTGTTTCAGCCAGGAAATAGGCATAATTCTCATATACCGAGTTTACCATCCTTCCCCTGAATCCTTTTGAATCAATTAATTTCAATGCTTCCTGGAAATAATAGTCCGATAGATCCGGGTTTTCTAGCTCATAATTACATACAGCCAATGAATTATATAATATCAGAAGTTTGGCTGGATCAAAGCTTACACTTTCCCCGGCAAGGGAATATGCAATTTCAAAATTTCTTTTTGCCCTGTTATAATCAAGGATGTTTATATATGACACTCCGGAATTATAATACAGAGCAGCCAGGATCCCCCTGTCAAATTTATCTGGTTCACTTTCCCCAATTTTTATACCCCTGAGTGATGTTGATAAGGCCCGTTCATACATATTCATATCAATGTACAATGCCGAAAGATTCAGTAAAGTCCTTAAGAGAAAAGGTGAAGCACTTCCAAAAAGTTTTTCCCTGGTAGCAAGAGCTATTTCCATGTTTACACGAGCCTCCTCAGGCTTACCTGTATACATATACGAAAGAGCCAGGTTGCTCCTTGCCCTTGCATAAATATCATCAATACTGTCTTTTGCAATCCTGTATCTTATAGCTTGCACAAGCAGTGCAATTGCGTCATTGTATGAATTCCCTAAATAATTATATGTTCCGGCATAGTAATAACAATCAGATAAAAGTATGCTGTCATTAACAAGACCAGAGTCAAGGCGGGTGCGTATCCAGTCATAGTATTCCCTTGCATCCGGACTACTTTTTTGCATTGCTAATTTGAAACTATCGAGCTTATTTAGAATTACGGTATCCCGTACGCCCTCAGGAAAAACATCACCGGCTGTTAATTTTAAGCCTGAATTGAAACATAAGACAGCATTAATCAGTATGACAATATATCTGAATAAATCTTTCATACAAAAAGGCATATGCTTAAAGCAATCAAATATCAAAATAAGAACTCAAAAAGCCAAAAAAACACCTTAATATACTCACCTGTATATCTGTCTTTTACGAATCTTCTCAAAAAAAAGTTCACTTTTTTTTGTCACAAACCGGGTAAAAACGACATGTATATATGTAACGTAATTTGAAAACCCGATTAATAAAAGAAAAGTGTAACCAAAAAAAATTAGAAAGATGAAAACACTGAATCAGGAAAATTTTGAGAATTTCAACGACTTTTTACTATCAGACGAAGAAATGATTCTTGTTCGAGGTGGTGACGGTGATGGCGACAGAGGAATGACACTACCCCCTATCACAGAACCTGAAATCTAAGGACCGGATCAAAGCCAGCTTATAAAAGGAAATACAGCGATCTGTAAAATATTTGAACCGAAATATTTCGGTAACGGCTAAATAAAGTATAGCCGTAAAGGTAAAGGTATGACATGAAAATAACATGTCACAGTTACAGGGTGTATTATACCCATGTAATGACGGAATGAAGATAAATATTTTTATCTATTCACATTATGCTTGATGCTTGTAATGTGATGGTTAAGATAGATAAACAAATAATAACAATTCGCATGAAATACTTTTAAATTATGAAAAAAATTGAGTTCACCCGTTTTATCGAGAGATATCTCGAGGGCAACATGCAAAGTTCAGAAAAAAAGTGGTTCGAGGCAGAGCTTGAGGGTAACCCGGGTTTGAGGAAAGAACTGGAGTTGCGCAGGAAGGTAAACAAATATGTTGACAACCAGGATGTTATAGCATTCAAGCAAACTCTAATGAATGCTGAAGCCAGGCACAGAAAAGCTGCCGCCAGAAAAAAAGCTGCTACAAAGATTATAATCCAGTACGCGGCTATTTTTGCCGGCCTGATATTAGTCGGAGCCATTGGCTTTTATATCCTCAGAAATGACAACACCAGCGATATTGCAAGCACTTATACACCTGACTATGCTCCGCTTGCATCATACCGTTCATCATCAGCAGAACTGGATAAAGCATATACCAGGGCAACCGAATGCTATAATTCAGGCAATTATACTGAAGCGATTAAATGGTTCAACATGATAGTGAATCCTGATATGCAGGTTGAATTCCTTAAAGGATCATCCCATATGCAAATCAGTCAGTATAATGAAGCCATAGGGTCATTCAGCAAGGTTGTTAAAGATAATGATAACCTCTTTATTGAAGATGCCAAGTTCTATCTGGGTATTTGTTATATCCAAACAGATCAGGAAAATAAGGCTAAGGACTTACTTGAGGATATCATTAACTCTGAAAACAGGCATAAGAAAGACGCCAAAAAACTTCTAAGAAAAATCAACTAAAACTAAGAGGAGCAAGTTAATACAAGGAGAAAATGTTTATGACTTTTGGACAAAATATGGAGAAAGGAACACAACATAGTGATAGTGAGAATGATAAGTCAGAAAATATGAATCCTGTACATAATACCGATATGCTGAATACTCCTTCCATATTAACCGGATTATCTCATGAAGTGCGAACCTACATGAACTCAATAGTAGCATTTACCTTCCTGAGCAATAATGATAACTGCACCGAGGAACAAAGGAATGAGTATAATAAGCATATTATGAATTCATGCGATCAGCTAATTACATTATTTGATAATTTTCTTGATTCAGCTTTAATTGATTCCGATGAACCCAGGTCAACCATTACCAGATGTGAGCTTCAGTCTTTCATGAAAGACCTTCTGGGTGATTTTAAAAATTCAATCAGCAGGTTCGAAAAGAATAAGGTTACACTCCTGCTAGATGAAAGATCCGGGGATGATTCATTGTTTATTGACAGGGAGAAAATTAATCGGGTTTTAAGAAATCTCTTTTTCAATGCACTGGAGAATACGGAATCAGGGTATATTAAGATTGGTTACAGGAAGAAAAAAAACAAGGTTGAATTTTACGTTATTGATTCAGGAAATGCTTACACTAAGAATCGGGAACTGCTTACCTGTGAAAATCTTACTAAATACCTTGGTGAACACCAGAATACTTTTACTACTGTTTCATTCATATTTTCACAAAAACTAATAGAAAGTATGAACGGTGAATTATGGATACAGCCCAATGGTGTCAGCGGAACTGCTATGTATTTCTCAGTTCCTGATCACACTACTGCTATGAAAAAAAATAAGTCTGATACTATTTCATCCAGAATCGCAATCTGATAATCTATGGCATCCTTTCACCAACTTTAATATGTCTGCCACAATGGGAAAAGAGCACCTCGGATAGGTGCTCTTTCTTTATAACCACCTTATTCGGATATTTTCAGTATGCGTATATCAGTGCGCCTGTTTTTTCTTTTACCTTCTTCAGTGGCATTGTCATAAAGTGGCACTGTTTCCCCATAGCCTTTATAATGAAGGCGATCGGGTGATATACCGCGTTTGATAAGATAATCTTTTACTGCAAGGGCGCGTTTCTCTGAAAGAGCAAGATTATGTTCATCAGAACCTGTTGAGTCAGTATGCCCTCCTATCTCAACTATCAGGCCTTTATTGCTTGCTAACAAAATAAAGAGTTTTTCCAGTTCGGGTAATGACTGATCACGAAGCTCCCAGGAATCAAAAGCAAAGAATACATTATGGAGAGACATCTGTTGCCCAACCTGCATAGGACTGAGGGAGATAGTTTTTTCAAATGGCTCAACTGAACTGTGTTCACCTTTCAGCATAAAATTCTCCGAATAGAAAAGGTAGTCTTTGCTGCTAACATTTATTCCGTAATTCTGGCCGGTGGGTAAGCATACCAGGAAATTACCTCCGGAATCGGTAAACGATTGAATCACTCGTTTACCTGTGCTGAGGTTTATCAGTTCATAAGTAGCTTTTAATTCCTTACCCGTAACTTTATCTATCACCTTTCCTTTCAGGTAGGACACGGGATCGGGCCTGAGAGATTCAGGCATTTCAAAATAAAACAGGTCCCTGCCTTGCATAGTATTTATTTTGGATGAGAAGTAAGCAACTTCTCCCGAGGAATTGATGATAAGTCCTATTTCATCTGTCTGAGTGTTTATTGGATACCCCAGGTTTTCAGGCTCCGACCATGTACTGTCTTCTTTGTTAAATCTCGACATAAAAATATCAAAACCTCCCATACACGGCCGCCCATTAGTTGAAAAATATAATGTCTTACCGTCAAAGTGAATGAAAGGAGACATCTCATCACCGGGGGTATTAATTATCCCACCCAGGTTTACTGGTTCCGACCAACGCCCATCTTTAACCAGCTTACTCACCCAGATGTCCATTCCACCATAGCCTCCGGGACGGTTACTGACAAAAAAGAGCCTTGAACCATCAGATGAAAGAGATGGTTGTGATTCCCAGTTGCCCGTATTAATGGGCCCGCCAATGTTTATGCCCTTCTTCCATCCCTTATCTGTCCTTGCTGAATAGTATATATCACAACCACCCTTACCGTCCTTCCTATTACATGCTGTGAAATACATATAATTGCCAGCCGGTTCGAGTGTCTGGGCACCTTCATTATATGGTGTATTCAAGGGGGGGCCTGCATTTCTCGCAACAGTCCACTCTCCGTCAAGCCTGTAACTGTAATAAAAGTCTTCCTGGTACTCTTTACCGATCAGATTGTGGCTTCTTATTGTATTTTGCCTGGTAAACAGTAACATATTATTGTCTGCAGTTATCGCCGGCCAATATTCATCATCACCGGTATTTATTGATTCCCCAAGATTAACAGGATTAAAATCAACAGGATTCATTATTGCTTCCAGTGCAAAATCACAATTCCTGATGTACTTCCTTGCTTTTCCTGCGTTAATAGATTGTTCTTTTGTCAGATCCAGGTACAATAAAAAACTGCTTCTTGCTTCCGAATAATTAGCGCTGAGGAATTGCACCTCTCCATAACCGAACCAGGCCGGGATAAAAAAAGTGGAATCAATAGTTAATGCCTGGCGGTAAGCATTGGCTGACTGACTGTACTTGAGCATATCCTTTGAAAGCTCAGCAAGGAGCAGGTGAGCTTCGATGAATCCGGGATCTGTATCAATTGCATCAAGAAGGTGTCGCTCGGCTTCTTTGTAATTAATAAAATCATAGGCTTGCTTAGCGTCGTTATATGCCTTAAGGGCTTTATTTGATTTTGTATGAAGCTCCTGCGATAACAGAGAGTATGGCTGACCAATAATGATAAGCAGAAACAAAACCTTAATAAGAGTATTTAAGGTATGCCAATGTATTTGTGACTTTGAATTGATATTGACCATTCAGTATGGTTTTTAACGTATTCAACCATTAAGGGTATTATTTTCTTAAAATTGCTCCACTCGGGCTGCAAATAAAGTTTGCAACCTGAGGGTACCCTGTTTTTGTATTTTTCAGCCCAGGCAAAATCATCTTCCTCTCTTATTATTACCTTCAATTCTCCTGCCAAAGTACAAATGTTTTTGTAAGGAGGTCTATTTTTTTTCGGAGAAAGACAAATCCAATCCCAGCAACCACTTAATTGGTGAGAACCTGAGGTTTCAAGATAAGTTTTAACATTCAATTTTTTTAATTTACTGCATAAGGGATCAAGGTTATACATCAATGGTTCACCACCGGTTAATACAACTGAATCAGCGCCTGAATCAGCAATAGCCTTGATTAGTGAATCAATATGGGTCATTTTATGGTACCTGGGATCCCAGGCAAATTTGGTGTCACACCAGCTGCAACCAACATCACATCCGCCCACACGTATAAAATAAGCAGCCTTGCCTGTATGAAAGCCTTCACCCTGTATTGAATAGAAATGCTCAACCACCGGAAAGTAAATTCCTTCTTGATCTATTTCTTCCTTCATTCTTCTTTAATCCTGAAAGACGTATCCTGTAAATGGCCTGTTCTCTAAAAGTCCTTTCCGACGCAAGGTAAACATAATTCCCCCTAACAAAAAGTGATTCGACCTGTGTAAATTTCAATTTAAAAGCAGCACTTTTTTAGCCTGCGTCTTAGCCTGCAGATAATTATTAACCTGTTTTAATTGCATTTACCGGAGCCTCAATGCTTCACTCATCTTCTTAAACAGATCTGTGTTATCGTAGAACCCGGTAAACTCTTCTGCCCCGGCGCCAAAAGCAAAAACAGGTACTATAACTCCTGTGTGGCCGGTTGTCGCAAATTTGGGTATTATTGAATTTGTTTCCAGCATACCATCGGGGAGTGCCATACCTCCACATTCGTGATCAGCTGTTACAATAACCAGCGTGTTGCGGTCCTGTGCAGCAAATCGCAATGCTTCACCCACAGCTATGTCAAAATCCAGGGTTTCTTCAACAATATATAGTGCATCATTTGAATGTCCACCCCAATCAATCTGTGACCCTTCAACCATCAAGAAGAAGCCATTCTTATTGCGGTCAAGCAGTTGAATAGCTTTCCGCGTGGCTTCGCTAAGCATATACTCCCTTCCCTCTGAAAATCTGGGCATATGTTCATCTGCCAGTAATCCCGCTACTTTATCAGCGCTGGCTTTCATAAGGTCTCCCATCGTATATGCTACTTCATAACCTTCCTTCTCTAATACCTTGATAAGGTCACGTTTATCGTTCCTTTCGGTGAAATCCAACTTTCCACCCCCGATAAAAACATCGGGCTGGTTCCTGACAAATTCAAGAGCGATTCTTTCATAATCAGCCCTGGCAGGAACATGAGCAACAAAGGATGCCGGCGTTGCATGAGTAACTGCACTGGTGCTTACAACACCGTATGACATATCTTTCTGGTCCCTTATTAATTCTGTAATGTTGACAAGCCTGCTTGTGTCAGGATCCATTCCAATCATACCGTTACGTGTTTTAGTCCCGGTTGCCATGGCTGTGCCTGAAGCCGCTGAATCAGTCGTGTAATTATCATAAGATTGTGTCTTCATGAAACCTATATGCCTGGTGGTTGTCATGTGCATGTGGTCATCGCTTACAAATAAAGCTGCCGAGACCTGTGTAACGCCCATTCCATCACCTATCAACAATATTATTTTCTTAACTCTAGGTGC
>JAYEGY010000111.1:0-8916 GCA_034659275.1 Bacteroidota bacterium
AGATATTCTGGGAAATAGTAAACGGTATCGGTGAAATACTTAAGGTTGATTGTATGGAACTCTTCGAAGAGATCATCAGGGATAACAAGAAGGCGGAGGAGGTAATGAGACTGTTTTCACCGCTAATTGAGAAGAAACAGACTGCATGACATGCCAATACCACTGTAATGTGCTGTATAAGAGATATTAAGATAGAATATTAGGACGAAAAACAGAATATCAATAAATTGATATACAATAGTTTAGAAACTAGGAAACTTTAATAATTTACACTCAGTGTACGGCGTTTTATGAAACACCAATATATAACAAATATAATAGGTTCGGGTTTAGGCGGACTGGCTGTTGCCATAAGACTTGCCCGGCAGGGATATAAGGTCAGGGTTTTTGAAAAAAATCCGGGCCCTGGTGGTAAGCTGAATTCAATAGATGACGGTACGTTCAGGTTTGACACCGGCCCTTCTTTATTGACACTCCCTGAAATGGTGGAGGAACTCCTGTCGGATGCACCGGAAAATATCAAATCACTTTTCGAAGCACGGAAGCTGGAAACAATATGTAAATACTTCTTCCCCGATGGCACAGTTATGAGCGCCCCTTCTGACCCTGATGAATTCAGTAAAGTGTTTTCCGGCCTTACAGGAGAAAAGAAGCAAAACATCGATGCTTACCTTAAAAAAGTGGGGGAACTATATGAACTGACAGCCCCTGTTTTTATTTTTGGCAACTTCCACAGGCACGAAGAGCTGTTTCAGACGAAAAATCTCAAGGTGCTCTTTAACCTGTACAGGCTTAATCCTTTTATCACGATGCACGGGTATAACCGGCGCAGGTTTAGCAGTCCTGAGGTCATTCAGCTCTTCGACCGCTATGCAACATATAACGGTTCATCTCCATATAAAGCACCCGCGACACTTAATGTCATTGCTCATCTCGAACATAACAGGGGTGCGTTCTTCCCTGAAAATGGCATGTTCAGTATAACGCTTGCCCTCTACGAATACGCCCTGCACCTGGGTGTTGAATTTATTTTTAACACCTACGTGAACAAAATTATGATCAGGGACAAAGAAGTTAAGGGGCTCATTGCAGGAAATAAAGAATACAAATCAGATATTGTGGTCAGCGACTGCGATGTTTTCCATCTTTATGAAAACCTCATGCCCGGAGTAAAATCCCCGTCCGGAGTAAGGAAAAAAATTTATCTTCATCAGCTATCATATACCACTGGGGTATGAATATTGATAATCCTGATCTTGATCTCCATAATATATTTTTTGCCTCGGACTACCGGAAAGAATTCGATTGCCTGTTTACTGAGAAGACAATGCACGATGATCCCACTGTATATGTTTTCATCAGCTCTAAAGTCGCAAAGCAGGATGCACCAAAGGGTAAGAGTAACTGGTTCGTAATGGTGAATGCTCCTTATGACACCGGCCAGGACTGGAATGAATTAATTGCACAAACAAAAAAGAACATCATAAGAAAGCTTGAGCTTAAGCTTGGTATTACAATACAAGATAAAATTGAGAAGGAGTATATCGTTTCCCCTCCGGATATTGAAAAGAACACCCTGTCAACAACCGGTGCTCTTTATGGTAACAGTTCCAATTCCGCCACTGCAGCTTTTAACCGCCACCCTAATTTCAGCAGAAAAATAAAAGGATTATATTTCACGGGTGGCAGCGTACACCCCGGGGGTGGCATACCCCTATGCCTTGCATCAGCAGCCATAGTTGAAAGTGAAGTACTAAGAGACTATAAAACAGTTGAATAAGATGTCAGCAAAATCCAGGATTCCGGACCAGGAAAAAATAAGATCATTCCTGATGTCTTACTATATAATCGGTTTTATCGGATTCACCGTTAATTTAACCTATGACACTTTCCGCCTGCTCATACCCTTTTCAATTCTTTTGTCTGTTGCCCTCTTACTCCTTTACCACAGTAACTGGAGCAAAAAGTTTATAATAACAGGCATTATCATCTTTGTCGGCGGGTGGCTTATAGAGTTAATAGGAACCAAAACCGGTTTCCCCTTTGGTGATTATGAATATACATCCTTGCTTTTCCCCCTGGTGTCCGGTGTTCCTCTTATACTGGGACTTAACTGGTTCTTCCTGGTCTATTGCAGCTTTATCATTACGTCCTTCATCCCTGCGGCCAAAACCATACGTGCCCTGGCAGGAGCACTTCTGATGACCGGCTTCGATCTTCTGCTTGAACCTTTCGCAATGCATACTCGCATGTGGGTATGGGAAGGAGATAAGGTTCCGGTATCCAATTATATTGCCTGGTTTATACTGTCATTTATTTTCATCAGGTTAATGTATATCAATCCAACTGAAAAAGACAACAGGCTCGGGATATTTCTCTTTGTTTATCAAACGGGGCTTTTCGCAGCACTTGTATTAACATGGAAATTGCTCAGCCTATGATCCCTGCACGCCACACTCGTCTCCACACTGCCTTTTTCAGGTTTTACTCCAAACATCTGATGAAGAATAATTTCAGGTCTGTCACCTTTGTAGATGACCCCGGCCCCACTGAACGGCCATTGCTCATCATAGGTAATCACTTCAGCTGGTACGATGGTTTTTTCATGAACTACTACAATAACGAAGTGCTTAAGAAGAAATTCCACGTGATGATGTTAAAGGAGCAATTAAAGGGCCGTTTGTTTCTGAACAAAGCAGGTGCTTTTTCAATTAACCCCGGGGCCAGGGACATTGTGGAATCACTTCATTACAGCTCTGAAATACTTAGCGATCCAGGCAATATGCTCCTGATGTATCCTACAGGTGAAATACAGTCAAGTTATATCAGCTCTTTCCGCTTTATGAAAGGGCTCGATAAAATATTATCGGGTAATGATCCCGAAATACGTTTTTATGCCTGCCTTATCGATTACTTCTCTGAAATGAAGCCTGCAGCATGGATATATTTTCATGTTCCTGACAGTAGTATGAAGAGTACTACTGAGCTCGAAAAGGCATATAACGAATTCTATAAGGCCTGCATACCCAGGCAAAATGAAAACCGCACATGATATACCTGATAATAAGCATTATAGCACTGGCATTTGCAGGCCTCCGCTTAACAGTTGCACTGGTGAATTACCTCTTTTCTGTCACGAGGACAAAAAAAGACTCGGTGGAAGAACCTCTTTTATCTGTATTGATACCTGCAAGAAATGAAGAGAAGAATATTGGTAACCTGCTCGACGACCTCTACAGGCAGGATTATAAAAATCTTGAGATAATTGTCCTCGACGATAATTCAATGGACAGTACTGCTTCTATAGTCAGGGAAAAAATGACAATGGACAAGCGTGTGAGTATAATCACTAATGATCATGTCCCCAGAGGCTGGTCGGGAAAAAACCATGCCTGTCATCTCCTGGCCCAAAATGCCGGTGGCAGCTATTTTCTTTTCCTTGATGCCGATATAAGCATAAAAGAAAATATCATATCCGAAATGGTGGAGTACATGAAACTTAAGAAACTGGTCCTTGTCTCCATCTTCCCAAAGCAACTTATGAAATCATTCGGGGAAAGGATCACTGTACCCAACATGAACTGGATCCTTCTGAGCCTCCTGCCCCTGGTGATGGTACAGTTAAGCAGGCGTCCTTCACTGGCAGCAGCCAACGGTCAGTTCATGCTTTTCGACGCTGAAACATACCAAAAGCTTAAACCACATGAAATGGTTAAATCATCCCTTGTTGAAGATATTGAGATGATGAGGAAAATCAAAAAGCTGAGGCCCGCTGAAAACAGTGCAAGAACACAGGGAAAAAGGTACCGCACGGCGGTGCTTACAGGTGACAATTGCATTGAATGCAAAATGTATAATGATTTTAACGAAGCCGTTCACGGATTCAGTAAAAATGTTCTTCACTTTTTTGGCAACAGTCTTATCTGGACTTCTATATTTCTTTTCCTTACAGGGCCGGTAATAATATTTTTACTGCTTTGTTCATTGAATTTGATGCTTATATACCTTTTTATTGCCATCCTGATACGGATTTTAATATCACTTACCAGCAAGCAGAATATTATTTATAATATCCTACTTGGACCCCTTCAGCAACTTTCCCTTTATTATATTGTTTACAGATCAATAAGGATTAAATTTGCAGGTTCATATACCTGGAAGGGACGACAGGTAAAGACATGAAAATCATCATTAAACAATACCGGGCTTTTTTAGTGGTAATACTGATCTTTTCCTCACGGATTACTGAGGCACAGGATATATATACTTACAGATCACGCATTTATGATTCCTATGCCAGGGGGGAAATGAGTGGATGGAGAGCTGCCATTGAAGAAATGGAAAAAGAATATGAAAGATCCGGAAGCATGGAATTGCTCCATGAATTGTTGCTTTCACAGTACGGCTTTATCGGCTACTGCCTCAAGGAAGATATGAAAAAGGAAGCTTCTTACCATCTTGAAAGGGCCTGGGATAACCTCGAAATACTCAAAGGGAAGAATCCGGGCAATGCTAAGCTGATGGCCCTGGAAGGTGCCTTTATGGGCTATGAGATGGGCATCCATAAATTGAAAGCCATGGTGCTGGGACCTAAGGCAAAGGAAAAAATTGACGGTGCCGTGGAAAAAGATCCAAACACCGTAAGAACCCTGCTTGAAAAAGCCAACCAGCTGAACTTCTCACCGAAAATTGTGGGGGGCGATACTGAGGAAGCAATTGAATATTATAAAAAAGCTATCCGCTTTATCGAAGCAGATACGGAAAACATTGCGAAAAACTGGATATACGTTAATACAGTGGTTGTTCTGGCATATACATATGAACAAATGGGTAATAATTCACATGCATGCGCACTGTATGAGAAATTAATTGATTACGACAGTAATATAAAGTGGGTGAAAGATGATCTCTACAAGGGCTGTAAAGATAAATCACAGTCACTTCAGTAAGGGATTAAAACAATAAAATGGTATAAAACATAAAATTGCATCGAAATTGTTTAATTTTGCACTTTCTTTCATAAGGAAAAAAGGCATAGATATTGCAAGGTAGTAGGTTAAGGATTTATAAGGGAAATAATGAAAACACAACCAAACAACACGTTCCGGTCGGTAATACTGGAATCTGCATCGAGGTATTCGAATAAGCATGCCTTATCATTCGTTGGAAAAGAAGGATATACCTACTCAGGCGCTTTTAAAAGGATAGAAGCTCTGGCTGCTTTTCTTGAAAAGCTGGGTATTTCAAAAGGCGATAAAGTGGCCCTGATTGGACCTAATTCACCCGACTGGGTGATCAGCTATCTCGCTGTCGTATACCTGGGTGCCACTATTGTTCCAATACTGCATGATTTCTCCCCTGAGGAAGTTTGCAGCATACTTGAACATTCAAAGGCCAAAGCCATTATCACGGATAATAAAACAGACGCTTCAATTAAAAATTATCCCGGTGATCTGCAATTTGTTATAAGCCTGAATGATTATTCATTTCTGAGGAACACCGACGGTCAAACCGCATTTTCAGTGGATGATAAACCTGTCCTTGAGTCTGATATTAATGCCGATGACCTGGCAGCTATCATCTATACTTCCGGAACAACCGGTAATTCCAAGGGTGTTATGTTAAGCCACAGGAATATTATTTCCAATGCCATTATGGGTAAAAAGCTTAAGCATATTGATGACACCGACAGGTTTCTTTCCATCCTTCCCCTTGCACATACCTTTGAAAATACCATAGGGATGGTAATCCCCATCATAAGCGGTTCATCAATATATTATCTCCGCAAACCACCGACAGCACCGGTTCTGCTTCCGGCCCTCAAAACTGTCAGCCCAACGATAATGTTATCTGTTCCCCTGATTATCGAAAAGATATATTTTAACAAGATTAAGCCTTCATTCACTGAAAAAGCAGCCCTGCGGACAATCTATAAATTTCCGCCCGTGAGAAAAATGCTTAACCGTATAGCCGGCAAAAAGCTAATGGAAACCTTTGGTGGTGAAATTACTTTCTTCGGCATCGGCGGTGCAAAAGTTAATCCTGAAGTCGAGCGCTTCCTTTTCGAAGCTAAATTTCCCTATGCCATAGGTTACGGGCTCACAGAATCATCACCCTTGCTTGCAGGCATGGTCCATCCCGCCAACAAGGTGGAATCGACCGGCACTGCCGTCGAGGGAGTTGAATTAATCCTCAATGATCCCGATCCTACTACCGGCGAAGGAGAAATATGGGCCAGGGGTCCCAATATCATGAAGGGATATTATAAGAACCCTGAAAAAACAAAAGAAGTACTTAAAGAAGACGGCTGGCTCAGGACAGGCGACCTTGGGATCTCCGACAAAGATTCTTATCTCTTTATTAGAGGAAGGCTTAAAACAGTTATCGTGGGAGCCAGCGGTGAAAACATCTATCCCGAAGAAATAGAATCAATGATCAACACCTTTAAGCATGTAGCCGAATCGCTCGTCATTGAAAAAGGAGGCAAACTGGTTGCCATGGTCCATATCAACAGGGAAGAGCTGGAAGAAAGATACCGCGACCTCAGGGAAGAAATGACACGTGTTGTTGAAGAAAAAATGCAGGAGATAGTAGCAGAGCTGAACTACCATGTAAACCAGCGCCTTAATAAATTCTCTCGCATTAATCAGTTTGTGGTTCAACCCGTTCCCTTTGAGAAAACACCAACCCGGAAAATTAAAAGATATCTTTACCATTGAGTCTCTTTCAGCGCCGGAGGCGGTGAACAAGAATAGCCACAGTAACACCTGTGGAAAAGAAGCGACAACCCCCTTTGCCGCCGGCGGGCGCGCGCAGATTGTTTTTTATATCCCCTAACCCGGGGTGTAACCCGGGCTATTCCTATTCACCCGCTCCGCGGGTATTGATCCTGATATCAATAGACAAAGTCCCGATGAGTAAAATTGTTAAGACAAATAAGTACCTGTCGAATTGAACATTATTGCTCGGTTCCAGTATTCCTGTATCCCAATCTTCCAGTATTCCAAAAAATTTCATACCTTGAATAAGCCAATGATCTTTTGATCAATTAAATCAGCTTACAACTACAGGAATAAACCAATAACCAGTAATGATGAAAACCAATCGAAGAAGTTTTATTAAACGATCATCACTGGCTATGGCCGGGGCAGGACTGATAGGCAGCAGCCTTAAGGGCAAACTGTCTTCAGCTACATAATCCTACCACTGTGGAAGAAGTGCGTAATTCTCAATTCCGTAAAGCAATGGACAGGCTAAAAAAAGATGGTATTGTGAGATATTGCGGACTAAGCAGCCACGGACAATCATGGTGGAATAAGTCAGATACAATGGATAGAATTTTTGATACTGCAATAGATGAAGGTCATTTTGATCTCTTTCTTCTGGTATACAATTATGTACAAAGGGATATGGCAGAGTATATTCTTAAACGTTGCAGGGAACATGACATAGCCACTACTCTAATGAAGACTGATCCCTTCGGAGGTAATTATGCTGATACCAGAAAATCAATTGATAAGTATCTTGAGGAGGGAAAAGAAATGCCTCTTTGGATGAAAACCATTCATGAAAAATTTAGCACAAAGCATGAAAAAGCATTTCCTTTTCTTGAGAGGTATGGCATTGAAGGAAAAAATGAGATCCGGGACCCAGCACCCAAGCCTCCCCGGTTAAAGCCCCAGGAACAATATCCCTGCCCCACATAGCATTATCGCAAAACCTGCAATAACATGCTGATACTTCTCGAGTGAACTGAGCTTGAAAAGACTGAATCCTTTTAAGAGGATAAAAACACTTATCAGCATAGTCCCGATAGTGGCTATTGCAAATACCAGGGCAACAAGGCCCACCGCAGCATAATTATGATCTGCAGCCGGGTACATGAGTATGGGTATGAGAGGCTCGCATGGACCAAAAAGGAAGATCAAGAAAATAATCCACATTGTTAATTGCCTTCTTCCATTCTTATCATCAAGGTGCTTATGGACATGGCCCTTTCTGCGAATAAGCCTGAATACTGCCCATGAAGTATAAGCCACACCGAAAGAAAACAGTAACCAGGCAGCAACATTACCCCTGAAACCTTCAAACAGTTCCAACTTAGACAAGCCTACGCCGGCACCTATCCCGATAAAACCAATCACCACTGAGCTTAATACATGGGCCAGACCACTTATTATAACAATGTTTACAGTCTTAACCAGGCTCCAGTTGCGAGATTTGGAAAGTGCTACAAATGGCAGGTAATGGTCAGGTCCCGCAATTGTGTGCACTACACCAATGGTCAGTGCCGTCACTAAAAGTGCTGTGTTATTCTGCATTCTTTTTTGGTTTATTAATTAATCCACCCTGCTCATCGACAATTTACCATGTTGTATGCCTTTAACCGCTATGAGCCTGTCGGCCAGTTCAGTAAGATCTTTAGCCTTACCTTTGACCGCGATTATTTCCAGGCAGTTATCATTGTTAAGATGAAAGTGTTGAGATGATAATATCGACTTATGGTAATCATGCTGTATATCAGTCAGAATACCAGGTATATCACCCTTATGATGATTAAATACCAGTGTTATTGAACCTGCTACAATATTGTTGCATTTCCACTTCTTAATGACCAGGTTATTTGATATCAGTTGTCGTATAGCCTGCGACCTGTTCGAGAAACTGTTATCCCTGACGTAGTCATCCAGAGCTTCCAGCAGCTCCTTTTCGATTGAAACCCCAAAGCGTGTTACTGACATGGTGTTACTGTTTTGATAAAAAGTGTTACGTCAAATATAAAGAATTATTAATTAGGGTTTGCTGAAAAAGTAAAATTATACTTTCATTATGTTGATAATCAACATAATAAGTTAATAACTATTGTTATGAAATTTGTTGAAAATGCAAGTAAAAACGTAAATTGAGTTCAAAAGG
>JAYEGY010000112.1:0-8910 GCA_034659275.1 Bacteroidota bacterium
AAACCCTTTATCTCTCACTCTTTTGTATCTTCATAGCGAAACTAACTACCGAGGAACCGGATGCGGGAAAGCCGCTCGTCCGGATCTGTGGGGGAGCGGGGAGGTAACGATCCGCTCTACCCGGAAATATTGCTGATGCTATTAACAGAAGAATAATTGAGCTGGCAATTGAAAAAGAGGGAGATCCTCCATGTGAGTTTTGCTTTATAGCCATGGGTAGCCAGGGCAGGAGCGAACAGACACTGGTAACCGACCAGGATAATGGTATAATAATAAGCGACAGTTGTGCAGGAAATGATGAATCACGGAATTACTTTTTAAAAATTGGTAAAAAGATAAATGATGATTTGCACCACGTGGGTTATAAATACTGCCCTGGAAATTTTATGGCCGGTAAACCTGAGTGGAACCTGTCAATAAGCAAGTGGAAAGAGTTATTCTCTGGCTGGATAAATAACAGCGATCCGCAAAGTCTCCTGGATATAAGCATCTTTTTTGATTTCAGGGCCATATATGGTGATACCACACTTGCTGAAGAATTGAGAAAACACATCAATGAAGTCACCCGGGATAAGGCAGTATTTTTCTATCACCTGTCACAAACAGTGACCAGACATAAACCACCGGTAGGGCTGTTCGGGCAGATTGTTGGTGAGCATGAATCATCTGACAGTAACATTGTTGATACAAAAAAACTCCTGGTGCCTGTAACAGGATTTGCCAGGATATTTACCCTGAAAATGCAGATAAATGAAACAAATACCCTTACAAGGCTTGAAAGCCTCAGGGGAACTCAAGGTATGCCTGGGGGTTTCTTGGATGAAACCATCCAGGCATATAATATGCTGATGAATTCCCGCTTGTCTCAGCAGGCGCGACAGGTTATGAAGGGAGAAGAACCTGAAAATACCATCGATGTAAACAAATTGACCGACATCGAGAAATCAACACTAAAGAAAGTACTCTCAGTTATTAACGAAATAATTATAAAACTGAAATCTGATTTTAAAGGAGTATTATGAAATGATGAATAATGAATATCGAATAACGAATTTCGAATCATAACTCATTTCTTCTCGATAAGACTCATATCACGCACAGTTTTTACCAACCTGATAAATTCACCACGGTATCCTTCTGCATCATCTCCCCTGGAATTACTTGCCATTTCAATTACTGAGCCGAGGGTGGCCGTTCCTTTGTGTTCGGAATCCCTCAGAATCATTCCAAAAGCTGCGACGGCTGCAGAAAAACGCAGGTCCGGGGATGACTTATCAAATGCAAGGACTTTCTTTTTGACCGGGATCTCCATAAGGATACTCTTTTCTCCATCAGGCTTTTTATATCTTAACTTAATGGTAAGTAGTTCTTTACTGATACCCTCTTTTACCACTCTTCGTTCCTCCTGGTATTTGAGAGGATCAATAGATGGGCCTTCTTCGTCTGAACCTGCAGGAACAAGTTCGTAAATCGCGGTAACAGTATGGCCTGCACCCATCTCACCGGCATCTTTCCTGTCATCATTGAAATCCTCATCGTTAAGCAGTCGGTTTTCATAACCTATTAACCTGTAAGATTTTATCATAGCTGGGTTAAATTCAATCTGGAACTTCACATCCCTGGCTATTGTAAACATGGTACCACCAAACTCACTCACCAGCACCTTCCTTGCTTCCTGGATATTATCTATATAGGAATAATTGCCATTTCCCTTATCTGCTATTATCTCCATCTTATCATCCTTGTAGTTGCCCATTCCAAATCCCAGGACAGTCATGAATACACCTTCATCACGCTTCTTCTCAATAAGTCTTTCCATCTCTGCATTGCTGGATACACCAATATTGAAATCACCGTCTGTTGCCAGGATTATCCTGTTATTGCCTTCTTCCATGAAGTTTTCGGAAGCAAGTTTGTAAGCCAGTCGCAGGCCTTCACCCCCGGCTGTTGATCCCCCTGCACTAAGGTGGTCAATAGACTGCAGTATCTCTTTTTTTCTATTACCGGCTGTTGGCTCAAGTACAACACCCGCGGCACCGGCATAGACAACAATGGATACCCTGTCTTCAGCCCTGAGCTCATTTACCAGCAAGCGGAAGGCTGATTTTAGTAAAGGAAGCTTGTTCGGGCTGTTCATTGAGCCGGAAACGTCAAGCAGGAATACCAGATTGGAAGCAGGTAAACTTTCCCTGTCGATACTTTTACCCTTTAAGCCTATATGCATCAAATAATGATCAGCATTCCATGGACATCCTGCTATTTCAGTGTATACGGCAAAAGGGTGCTCATTGCCGGGCTCAGGATAGTCATATGTGAAGTAATTGATCATTTCCTCTATCCTTACCGCATCTATTGGAGGTCTCTGACCCTGGTTGATAAACCTTCGTATATTGGAATATGAAGCACGGTCGACATCAATTGAAAATGTTGAAAGAGGATTATTCAATACACTCTTATAAGCGTTTTCGTGAATGGTGCTGTATCCTTCGGTATTGAAGTTTTTATTGTACCAGTCTGGCTGGTTATAGGCAGACACACCACCCATCATCTGGTAGGATGCGGATGTTTTCTTAATTCTGTCTGGCATTATACGCCCGGGTCGGGCATCCATAGCTTCCTGCTCCGTAAGGGAATCAATTTCTTTTTGATTAATAGCTTGCATGGATACGTTAATAAGCGTTCTATTCCCGATTTTTTCAACAGTTGTTATATATCCTTTGAGTGAAAAAACAAGGTTCACCGCTTTTTCACCTACACGGATAGAGTAGTAGCCGTTGATATCAGTAAGAACATAGGTTTTAGTATTGTCAATGCCAACAGAGACACCCGGTAGAGGCTGACCTTTTTCATTGCTTATTGTACCGGTGATAATTCCTGATCCACTGAATCCGAGAGATAAGCCCGAAACGATCAGTATAGCGATAAATGATGTTATTGTTTTCATGATTTGATATTTTTTTGATTTGAACTTCTGTAAACATGATGCCGTCGTAAAAAGAATTCCATAAAAACTTTGGTGTTATTTTTGTAATATTGAATACAATTAAGTTTTTAAGGCATTATAAGATATTTGTATTCATGGCATTAAGCCTGCAAGGGAAAAAGAAGGATAATAGAAGTGACAAAGAATTAATCGATGATTATCTGTCATCAGGCAAACTGGATGCCCTGGGTATCCTGTATGAGAGGTACCTCGAGCTAATTTATGGTGTGTGCCTGAAATATTTCAAAAACAGGGAGCAATCGCAGGATGCAGTAATGGAGATATTTGAAAAAATTGTAACTGAACTGGCAAAGCACAGGGTGGAGAATTTCAAAAGCTGGTTGTTTGTTCTGACAAAAAACCACTGCCTGATGGAATTGCGCTCGTCAAAAAAAGATATTAATAAGGTAATTAATATTGAAGACCATGAATATCTGTTTATGGAAAACGACTTTGAATTGCATCCTGTAGATAGAGGAAATATTAATAACAATGAAGTTCTTGAAAATTGCATTGATCAATTGAAAAGAGATCAGAAAAATTGTATCAGGTTGTTCTATTATGAGAATAAATGTTACAGGGAGATTGCCGGTATATTAAAGATAGAGGAAAAAAAGGTGAAATCTCACCTGCAAAATGCAAAAAGGAACCTGAAGAATTGTATGGACGAAAATTATGAAGAAGAATAAACGAAATATTGACAAGCAGGTTGAGGATATTATCCGGTACCTCGAGGATAAGATGACAGTTGAGGAAAGGAATGCTTTCGAACGAAAGCTTCAGTCTGACCCTTTCCTTGCTGAAGCAGTGGAGGGTTATTCACTTATTGATCCGGATGAAGTTGGTACTGACATGGAAGATTTGAAGGAAAGAATAAAATCGCGTACCCGTAAAAAAAGTACCTTCTTATACCGCATAGCTGCAGCAATTGTTGTATTGCTCGGAATTTCATCATTGTTCCTGGTGAAGAATCTCAGGCAACCTGATCTGAAGATGGCTGAGAGCAGGGAGATATCCAGGGAAACCTCACCTGTAACACCCATGATTGATCCTTCAGAAGCAAAGCCGGAAATACCGGATGATATAGCCCTGGGTAAACAGGAACTCAAAGAATTGCCTGATAGAAAATCAATTGCTGAATTTTATGGCATTGTTGAGGATACACTGGTTGAAGATGAATATATGTTGGCCGGTGACCTGGTGCCAAAAGAGGCAAAAGCAGAAACTCTGGCTGATGCTGTCGTTGAAGAAATTCCTGGGAAAGCTAAAGAGGTTGAAGCCACCGGGCGTATTGCAGGTGTTGCAGCCAGGCCGGAAACAATGAGAAAAGCAGCAAGAGTGCATGAAGTTGCTGCAAAGCAAATGGCAGCATTCGATATATCGAGGAAAGCACAACCGGTAATAGGTGAAGATGAATATCTCAGGTACCTCGAAGATAAACAGGTGTATCCTGCCGGATATGGAGATACGACAAGGCTTACTGTAAGTCTTGAAATGATTATTGAAGAAGATGGGACTCTTGGCCAAATAAAGATTAAAGAAAGCCCGGCGAAAGTATTTTCGGACGAGGCCGTACGCCTGGTGAAAGAAGGCCCTGCATGGCTGCCCGCCCTGAAAGATGGTGAGGCTGTCAGGGATACGGTAGACCTGGCGATTGTATTCAAATAGAATGACGGAATACTGCCTGACTGTTATAAGGCTGGTAATAATGAGATCCCCTGTTAGGAGTCATAAATCTGCTTATAATTATTTTTTCTTGACATTATTACTGAGAACTGTCCAGAAATCCGGGGCCTCGGTACCCAGTCTCCAAAAAGATATGCCTCTGAGCTCATATTTCTCTAAAATATCCAGTTTTGGTTCCAGGGACATTCCGTCTTCGATAAAGATATATTCAAAGGCACCCCCGTTTTCCCAGAGGGCATAATTACATCCGCCCTCTTCATGCCACTGTATGCTGGCATCATTCTGTCCTAGCAGGTGTTCTACCATGTCATATCCCACCTGGCGGCCGTTCTGAAAACCTCCCCTGGATTCGGAATAATCGGCGTACCAATGAACAGAATAAGTTGGTATGCCAAGAGATAATTTCTGAGGAGGTACTCCTTCATCAAGAAGGTACTTCACTACTTCTTCCATCCAGCCCGGCCCTGATACCGGTCCTGGGGGTGTGCGACGCGTATGCTGGTCATAGGTCATAATGGATAGGAAATCACCTATCTCTGATAGTTCCTGGGCTGCATAGCCGGCTCTCCAGTTCTCGTAAAGGTAAAGCTGGTATTCTGATGGTCCTCCAACATTTTCCAGCATATGTACCAGGGCCGCGGATAATTGTAAATTATTCTTATGCAATGCTTCCGCTGTTTCCCTGAAATAGAGTGTGAAATTATCCCTGTCAGATATATGGAGACCTTCAAGGTCGAACTGCCAGCCGTCGAGACCGTAGCGTTCAGCATATTCAAGCATCATCTCTATTGACCGCTTACGTACAATGGAGTCAGAGACTATTTTGTGAAGCAATTGTTGATCAAAACCTTTGTTAACAAGCAGTGGCATCACCTTAATATTCTTTGCTTTTGCTATTTCAAGCACACGCCTGTCGACTGATCCGTATACCACACCTTCAGCACTGACATTGAATGTCTGGGGGCAGATGATGGAAATCTGGTCAGCGTTCTCCTTAAAGCTGCGGAATGATGAAGGGCTGTCAACCATATAAAAAAGGTTCTCGGATTTAATTTGCGAATAGGCTGTTGCCATAGAGATTAGGAGCAGAGTGAAAAACAGGATTTTTTTCATGATTTTTAATTCCATAATTCATCTTTCTTGGTAAATGTAATAATAATTATTGCAAATAATTTAAAATCAATCAAATAAGAAGGATAAATGCCCTAATATTCCAGCACCACATGCAAATATTCCTCGTATCCGGTGAGCATGTTTTTTACATCCCATTCCATTGTGGTGTTTGTTTCTTTGTTGATGCGCAGGCTTGTAATACTGTTAGCCTCTATGGTAAATTCATCGGCAACACCATCTGTCCCGTTGATCATTTGGAATGGCACGTCAGAAATATTTCTTATCTCAAGCCATTCATATTTCTCATTTTCATGATAAGGCTTCCCAAGGGATATGCTTGCTTCAAATAACTGCCTCAGCAGGTCTTCCCTTCCAGCGAGAGTGTTATTGAAATATGCCAGGGTACGTGCATCGAACATTGCTTCCTTTAACGATTCTTTAGTACGCTCTTTTGCAAATACCAAGGTCATGGGCCTCGTGGTATGACCGTAGGTTTCAGCTATGATGTCATGTATATCACTGTTTGCAATAACTGCCAGGTTATATTCGCTGCACCATTCCAGTATATTCGGGTAATATTCTTTGTAGTTAAAGAATTCGATTCCATGTATATAATTTCTATCCAGCAATCTCTTATGTATATCATACAGCTTGGGTATGCCATCAGGTTCCTGTGATTTCCAACCGGGGTGATTCCAATGGATGAAAGCCCCTTGCTGTACAGCCTTCTCTATTGTTTCAAACGGATCGTCAACATAGATAGCAGCAGCATCTTCCAGGAAAAGAGCGTTCAGGTGACCGGGAGGCATATCCCGTGTAATTTCTGTTGCATGTATAAGAATGATGTTCCTTTCTTTTGCCAGGTTCCCTGCAATTTTGTAAGCTGCATTATGATCGGCAGGTATATATTCCTCGTGGGGCAAATACTCCAGATGGTCGGAAATGGCTATTACATCAAGTCCGTCTTTCCAGGCTTCATCAAGCCTGTAGGTAGGCCATACCTGTCCATCTGAAAAAACAGTATGCGTGTGGAAATCGCATTTAAGAGTCACATAGCCCGGGATATCAGGAATGTTGATTATTTTTTTCTGTGCCTTAGCTGCCGTAATGCTTAAAAGAGCAATAACAATAATTAGACTTAGCTTTTTCATTATTCAATTATAATTTAGTTTTATTCTGGTAGCAAAGATAACGTAAAACTGGAATAATGGAATGATGGAATACTTCACCTAGTTTGCTCATTATATGGAGGTGTTAGATAGAATCGGTAAAGATAAAATAAAGTTGAATAAAGTCTCGAAAAAGCATATATGCTTTTTCGAGGATCCTCGTATTGAAGATCCGGGATTGAATAAAGTCGAATTAAGTTGAAAAGGTTGAAAAAGTTGAAAAAGTTTAGAGTGAGTTTAAAATCAGCAACCATAACGAATTATCCAATAGAAACTACTTTGATGGCGTGGACATGTTATAAACCCCTCCCTGGAAGTAATCCTTACATGTTCAAATAGTTGCACTAATCTTATTTATTATTTACTTTTGATAATGCAATACTGTATTATGTAAGCTGAATTGGATATTAATAAAAAAAATTGACCCCACCTAAGCGGGGTCATAGGAATCAATCTCCTTCGGCATATAGCCTTATTGTGATAAGATTGAAAATTATAACATACAATATACAAAATATTACTAAAAACAACAAACCATGGCAAAAATTTTGGGACTTGATCTAGGCACCAACAGTATTGGGTGGGCAGTTGTTGAACATGAGGGAGGTAGTTTCAGGCTTATTAATAAGGGTGTGAGAATATTTCAGGAGGGTGTGAAGATCGAAAAGGGAATTGAAGGATCAAAAGCTGCTGAGCGAACTGAACACAGAAGTGCAAGACGTCAAAAATACAGACGAAGACTGAGAAAAATTGAAACCTTAAAAGTATTGTCTGAATATGATTTCTGTCCTAATTTATCGGAAGAACAATCAAATGACTGGAGATATAAGAAGATATATCCGGCAAATGTTGCTTTCAGAAATTGGTTACTTACTGATACAGGGAGTACAAAAGATGAAAGGCAGCAGCAATTGCAGAATCCGTATTATTTCAGGCACCTTGCAGTTACAAAGAAACTGGATCTGACAGAACAGGATAACCGGTACAGAATAGGAAGGGCTTTTTACCATATGGCGCAACGCCGTGGTTTCCTCAGTAACCGACTCGAAGTCACTAACGAAAGTGAGGGAGCGGTTAAGGAGTCAATCTCTGAAATAAATAAAGCAAAGGGAGATAAAACACTCGGCCAGTATTTTTATGAGCAATACAAATCAGGAGGTAAGATACGTAATGTATATACTCACAGGGAGGAGCATTATTTAAGGGAATTCAATGCCATCTGCGATTATCAAAATATCCCTCAAAAACTCCGAAACAAATTGCGTAATGCCATTTTTTATCAAAGACCCTTGAAATCACAAAAAGGCCTGATAGGTAAATGCGTATTTGAATCAAACAAGCAGCGGTGTTCAGTGTCGCATCCAGCATTTGAGGAATACAGGATGCTTTGTTTTATAAATAATATTAAGATAAAAACACCTGAGGACGATAAATTGCGCCCCCTCAATGACGAAGAAAAGAAAAAAATAATCCCATTATTCTTTAGGAAGAGCAAGGATGTGTTTGATTTTGAAGATATTGCCAAAAACCTATCGCCTAAAGAACGCTACAGGTATTTTAGGCAATATAAAACTCATCAGGAAGATTATCTGTTTAATTATTCCATGAAGACTGCTGTTAGCGGTAATCCTGTTTCCACAAAATTGAAAGAGATTTTCGGTGATAATTATATGTATGTTCAGTTTGAACATATCAGGAGAAAAGATAATAAACAATCTATAATAGACATAAATGATATCTGGCATGTATTATATACTTTCGACTCAAATGATAAGCTAAGGAAGTTTGGAGAAGAAAAACTTTCATTAACTGGCGAACAGTTTTAAAAATTCATAAAAATAAAACCACTCCATGAATATTCTTCGCTAAGCATTAAAGCTATTAACAAAATTCTACCATATCTCAGAGAAGGTCTTATTTATTCACATGCGGTATTTCTTGCTAATATGGATGAGATAC
>JAYEGY010000113.1:0-8720 GCA_034659275.1 Bacteroidota bacterium
GATTATACAAATCACCCACTTAATAACAAATACGACCTGGATACAGCTCTCGGTTCTATATGGGAATTTTATAAGAAATGGTTTGGAAGCCTTTTTCTGATATCTTTCGTATTCTCACTTATCATTACTTATATATCAGGCAGGGTTGATATATCAGAAATTTACTCGACTACTGATCCTGAGGCCATGATGGAAATAGCGCGGTCTATGATAGGCCCCTATGCAATTGTTTTACTCTTTACATTTGTGTTCACCTTAATATTGCATTATTATGTTATAAGAAAGCCGGTTGACCCGGACAGTAATATATTCAGCATTGGAACAACGGCCATTGTAAAGTACTTTCTGCCACTTCTGGTGCTTAATATTATCCTGGGGGTTTTTGCTGTATTTGCCATTATGGTGGGCATTTTTTTATTATTCATCGGCGCCTTGTTCGCAGCTATCTATGTTGCAATGCTTTACGCTTTCATCTCCCCTGTCCTCATGATAGAAAATCCAGGGATCGGGGACACCATCACCACCACCATCAAACTGGCTCATAAACGATTCTGGCCTAATATCGGCTGGGTTGCTGTATTTGTAATTCTTTTAATGGTCATATCTTTCATTCTCGGGGCAATCATCATGATACCTTTTGGTGGAAGCTTTTTCAGATCAATTATGAACCCGGAAAATGCATCTGAGGTTCTCAACCTCACAAGCAAACCTTCGTTTATAATACTTAGCGCCCTGGCTAACGCTTTAACCATGCCATTATTTCCTATATTCAGTCTTGTTCTATATTTCAATGCGCGATCAGACAATGTTGGTGAAATAATAAGTGATCGAAGCGATGAAGATGATGCAGGACCTGTGAGAATTGAAGATCTTTATGGCGACAAAGCCGGTGACAGGAAAAAGGAACAAAATAAAGCTGATTCACCTCCTCCTTCTGTTGAAGACCTTAAACCTTAAAAAAATAGTTTATTATGAAAGTAATAGCTGTAAACGGCAGCCCTCGGAAAAAAGGGAACACCGAACTCCTTCTGAAAGAAGTATTAAGCGTGCTTGAAAAACATGAAATAGATACTGAGCTGATTCAAATTGGGGGAGAGAAAGTAAAAGGCTGTACTGCATGTATGAAGTGCAAGGAAAAGAAAGACGGGAAATGCCATGAGGATAATAAGTTACTCAACGAGGTAATCTCTAAAATAACCGATGCCGATGGCATCTTGATCGGTTCCCCTGTATATTTTTCTGATATAACTCCGGAAACTAAATCACTTCTTGATGTTGCAGGTTACACTCTCAGAGCTGCAGGGAATCCCCTGAAAAGGAAAGTTGGAGCGGCAGTGGTGGCTGTCAGGCGCGCAGGAGCAATCCATACCTTTGACAGTATTAACCATTTCTTCATGATAAATGAAATGATAATCCCCGGTTCATCTTACTGGAACATTGGTATCGGAAAGGAAAAAGGAGATGTTTTAAATGACGCTGAAGGATTGAAAACAATGCAAACGCTCGGTGAGAATATGGCCTGGTTGATAAAGAAGATGAAAGGGTGACCACCAAGATATAATGGTAACAAAATAAGCACTTAACAGGTTATTCATTCCTAATAAGGCACTCTTTCTACATAATGAGTATGCAACAATTCATGTGCCTTATGACTGTTGGGCTTACCCAGGAAGTCTTCATATACCTGAATGATTTCAGGATTCTCATGTGATTTCCTGATAGGCAAGCTCATATCCTCTTCATATATGGCATCTATCCTTTTCTGGCGTATGTCTTTATTAGTAGGTATTGGCTGTCCGCCTCCACCTATACATCCACCCGGGCATGCCATTATTTCAACAAAGTGGTACTCCGCTTCACCTTTACTTATTGCACCCATCACTTTATTTGCATTTGTGAGCCCATGTGCAATGGCCACTTTCAGTTCCACACCTTCGAGGAAGTTCCATTCTTTTGTAGTTCCCTCAATTTTCAGTGAGGCTTCCTTCACACCTTCCATACCTCTTACAGGAGTGATATTGAGATTATCAAAAGGTACCGGTTTACCTGTAACGAGCTCATAGGCAGTACGTATAGCTGCTTCCATTACTCCTCCCGTTGCACCAAAAATAGCTCCGGCACCGGATGAATCGCCCATAAGTGAATCATAACGTGAAGGTTCAAGTGTTCTGAAGTCAATTCCTGCCTGTTTAATCATTACAGCAAATTCCCTTGTCGTAAGAACAAAGTCGACATCCTTCTGTCCGCTATCCCTCATTTCCGGGCGATCTGCTTCAAACTTCTTGGCCGTACAGGGCATAATAGACACAGATACTATATCTTCAGGATTGAGACCCCTCTTTTCCGCATAATAAGTCTTTGCAAGGGCCCCAAACATCTGTTGTGGTGATTTGCATGTTGAGAGGTTTGGTAGCAACTCCGGATACTTATGTTCGATAAATTTTATCCAACCCGGCGAGCAGGAAGTAAACATAGGTAAAATTGTATCCTTATCTTTTTCAACCAATGCTTTTTTCAGTCGTGTAAGAAGTTCTGTTCCCTCTTCCATAATAGTCAGGTCGGCACTGAAATCAGTATCAAGAACTGAATCGAAACCGAGCTGCCTGAGAGCCGTAACCATTTTACCGGTTACCCTTTCTCCCGGGTCATAGCCCAGGTCTTCACCAAGGCCCACCCTCACAGCCGGTGCTGTTTGAACAACAACATGCTTATCCTGGTCATATATAGCATCCCAAACATAATCAATGTAGTTCTTTTCTGTCAGCGCTCCGGTTGGGCAACGGTTCACACACTGGCCGCAGTTTGTACATACCACATGGCTTATGGGCCTGTCGTAAAAAGTAGAAATTTTCATTTCTGACCCTTTCCCGCTCACTGCTATTGCAGATACCTTCTGTAGTTCGCTGCATGTACGCACACAACGCTGGCAACGTATACATTTACTGTCGTCCTTGATAATGGCACAACTGGCATCATCAATAAGGCGCTCATGTTCTCCGTCGAGATCAAGAAATAAATGATCTCCAAAAGAATACTCATTTGCAAGAGTCTGAAGTTCACAATTCTGGTTCCTGTAACATTTGGTGCAATCGGCCCTGTGCTCTGACAGAAGCAGTTCGATAACATGTTTCCTGGCATTCCTTACCTTCATCGAATTGCTAAAGATCTCCATTCCTTCCATTGCAGGTTGTGCACATGCAGCAACAAGTGCTTTTGCACCTTTTTGCTCCACGACACAAACGCGGCAATTACCAGCCACACACAGGTCGTCATGATTACAAAGTGTAGGAATATGTATATTTTGTTTTTCCGCAGCCTGCAATACTGTTGAACCCTCAGGCACTGAAACAGGCTGATTATTTATTTTCAGGTTTACCATTTTATTTTTTTTCATTTTTTCTCTCCTCTTTAGTAGATGATTTCTTCTCTGAAGTTCTCAACTATTGAATTAAATGCATTACCTACAGACTGGCCCAGTCCGCATTTAGATGCTATTTTCATTGTGGCGGCCAGCTTAACCAATTCATCCAGGTAGGTCGATTTGGATTCGCCCTTCTTTACACTTTCAATACCCTGCAGTAACTGCTGGCAACCAACACGACATGGGGTGCACTGACCACATGACTCTTCATTAAAAAAATCCAGGTAATTATGAAGAACATTATACATAGAGCGCGAGCTGTTGAATAACTTCATCGATCCCCCGGTAGGGACACCTTCAAAGCCAATGACAGTGCTAGCAAACAGTTTCCTGGGCACACAGAATCCAGCTGCCCCCCCAACCTGTACTGCCTTGGTATCACCGTCACCAAACTCGTTAACGAATTCCAGCAAGGACATTCCCAGCTCCAGTTCATAAATACCGGGTATAGGTGTATCACCTGATACAGAAAATACTTTTGACCCGGTGGAGAATGTAGTTCCTATCTGTTTAAACTTTTCAGTTCCGTATTTTATGATAATTACAGAATTTACCAGTGTCTCCACGTTGTTGACGATGGTAGGCTTACCAAACAAGCCCGAGGTGGTTGGAAATGGGGGTTTGTTTCTTGGTTCCCCCCTCTTGCCTTCTATAGACTCGAAAAGTGCACTTTCTTCGCCACATATATACGCACCGCTTCCAAGTCTGAAATCGATATCAAAATCATATCCTATTTCCTTGATCATTTTATGAAAGCCATCCAGCTCTATCTTCAACTGGGGAAGCAGGAATTTATATTCCCCCCTGAGGTAAATAATTCCCTTTTTAGCACCTACTGCCTTACCTGCAATAGCCATGCCTGCATATACCTTATAAGCCACCCGGTCAAGGATCTCACGGTCCTTGAAGGTCCCGGGTTCACCTTCATCGGCATTACAAACAACATACTTTGTTTTTCCTTTCTCTTCAGAACACAGTCTCCACTTCATACCGGTAGGAAAACCGGCTCCTCCCCTTCCCTTAAGGCCCGATTCAAGGATCTCCTCGATAATCTCACCGGGAGTCATCCCGTATGCTTTTGTCAATACTTCTCGGGGATCAATGTGCTCAAATATAAGATCTACTTTACTTACTTTTTTGGTTTCCATTATCTGGTCCTCTTATTTTTGCGTGTATTCTTTAATAATCTTAACAATCTTTTCCCTTGTAAGCTCTGTATAGGGAATGTCATTAATAAGCATGGCAGGGGCTTTGTGACACCAACCCATGCAATTGGTCTCCAGTAAGGTAAACTTACCGTTAGAAGTAGTTTCTCCTACTTTTATTTTCAATACGTCCTCAAGGGCTTCAATAACATCATGCTTACCTTTCATGGCACATGTAATAGTTTTACATACCCTGATAACATATTTGCCCCTTGGCACGGTATCAAGAAATGAATAAAAGGAGGCCGTCCCATATATCTCAGCTGCAGATATGTCAAGCTCTTTGGCCACTTCAACCATAGCATCATCCGTAAGGTAATTATGCTTTTCCACTATACCCTGGAGGATAGGCATCAGGCTGTCTCTGCGCCTCCCGTATTTCTCAACCATATCCTTTACCAAATTATCAGTTTGATACATAATATTGGTTTTAAAATTTAAATTATCTACTCTATTTTTTCAGGTGTTAAAAATATAACAGCCCAATGTCTCAAAAGATGGGAAATGTCATGTTTTTATAATTTAGAAAGATTCTAAACACAATGGTCTTTAAAGCCCCTGAGCACCATCAAATGCGGCTTTATCATTATTGAGAATTTGGCTTTGAAGACCGTTTACAATCCTTGAGTGATTTTACTCATTTTTTTGCAAAACATAAATCAAAATAATTATGCACCGGGTGAAATTGGAATACATTTCTGATATTTGCTGTAATAAGCGATATAAACTATATTTATAAGTGGCAGCAAAAAACGTAATTATAGCACAATCAGGGGGGGCCTCTCCTGTCATTAACAATACACTGAGGGGAATTATCCATTCATGCATGAATGACAGCAGTAGCTTTCAAAAACTATATGGAGCATGGCATGGCATTGAAGGTATATTAAAAGAAGAACTCCTGGATATCTCAGCACAGGAAAAGGAAGAAATCGAACTTCTGGAAACCACACCGGCAGCCGGAATCATAGGGACCTGCAGGTATAAACTTAAGGATGGAAAGTTGAAAGACCTTGATCGCATTATCGAAGTATTCAAAATACACAATATTGGATATTTCTTCTATATAGGTGGCAATGATTCTCAACATACGGTATTGAAAGTAGGTGAAAAATGCCAGGAGTCCGGCCTGGACGTCATTTGCGTGGGAGTACCGAAAACTATTGATAATGACATTGGCGACAGCGAGTTTAAACTAATAGATCACACCCCCGGTTACGGTTCAGTTGCTAAATACTGGGCATATACTATACAGAATCTTAATCAGGAAAACCGTGGTTCATCACCCGCTGATCCCGTTATGGTTGTACAGGCTATGGGTAGAAAAACGGGCTTCATTCCTGCAGCAACTCGTCTGGCCGATCCACAAAGGGAATTTCCCATGCAGATATATATGGCCGAGTCAAATATCTCATTATCTGAAATGACTGACAACATAAATGACTATTTGAACAGGTACGGTCGCTGCATTGTAGTGGTGAGTGAAGGTTTTAATGTCGGCGACCTCGGTGAAAGGAAGGACGCCTTTGGTCATACCGAGTTTGGCGCCTCTAAAACAAGTGTGCAGCAGCTGCTTGTAAACTATTTAAACGATGTGGGACTTAAAGTCCGTGGAACAGCCAGGGGCCAGGTACCAGGCACCGATCAAAGGCACTCGATTGTCTATGCATCAAATATCGATCTCGAGGAAGCATACATGGTAGGGAAAAAAGCTGTTGAAATTGCCTTAAACGGAGAAAATGGATGGATGGCCACAATCATTAGACAGGGGTCACCAGGCTATAATGTTGTCTATGATAAAGTTCCCCTTGAAAAAGTGGCCCTGTCAGAACGTTTTTTTCCTGAAAAATGGATCTCCGGCAACAGGTTTGATGTCACCGATGAATTTATTAAGTATGCTCGTCCCCTTACGGGAAATGAATGGGTAAAGATCCCTTTAATCAATGGTTTGCAGAGATTTACAAAATTCAAACCTGTTTTTGCAGAAAAAAAACTCGATAAATATATTCCTGAGGCTTACTGATATGGATTACAGTCAAATACTTAAAGATCTTAAACCGGAAAAAGAATTCTTTGCAGGCATTGATTCTGACGGCTGCGTGTTCGACACCATGGAATTAAAACAAAAAGAATTCTTTATACCCAACGGAATCAAATATTTTAATCTTTTCCCGATAGCAGGAATAGTTCGTGAAACATGGGAATTTGTTAATCTCTATTCAGTACACAGGGGTGTCAATAGGTTCCCTGCCCTGGTGAAAGTTTTTGAATTGCTTGCTCAGCGAAAAGAAGTGGCAGAGGCACAAGTAAAGCTGCCCGACATAGAGCCTCTGAAAGAATGGATAAGCAAAGAAAATAAACTTGGCAACCCTTCCCTTAAACTTTACTGTGAAAAAAATCCCGAGCCCTTCCTGAAAACTGTTCTTCATTGGTCTGTGGCAATAAACGCTGAAATAAGTAAATGGGTGAAAGGTGTCAGTCCCTTCCCTAACGCCAGGGAATGCATTGAAAGGATAAGTGATAAAGCCGACTCAATAGTCGTCTCACAAACCCCGATTGAAGCGCTTGAGAGGGAATGGAAAGAACATAAAATTGATAAATATGTCAATTTAATTGCAGGTCAGGAACATGGCACTAAAACAGAGCACATAGCCTTCGGTGCCAAAGGCAAATATCCCGATGATAAAATCCTGATGATAGGAGATGCACCGGGAGACCTGGAAGCGGCAAAACAAAATAATGTACTGTTCTACCCTGTAATACCGGGAAAAGAATCAGAATCATGGAGAAAACTTGCAGATGAAGCTTTTGATAAGTTTCTAGAAGGTGCTTATAAAGGTGATTACGAAAATATGCTGCTGGGCGAATTTAAGAGAGCTTTACCTGAAGTACCACCGTGGATAAGAAAATAATATTAAAAAAGACCCATGCTATATTATAGTATAGAAAGTGAAGAACGCCCACTGAAACCCGAACAAATAACAGAAGCCATCACTCTTGCCATTGAATCTTCAGGAGGAGATAAACCAATATTGATTATTCCTCCGGATATCAGCAGGTTCCACTCCGGGGCAGGAATAATAACCAGCATTATCTGGAACAAGTACAGGGAGAGGATACGGCATATCCTGCCTGCCACCGGCACTCATAAGCCGATGACTGCCAATGAAATAAACAGAATGTACAAGGGTGTGCCCCATAAGCTCTTTAAGGTACATAATTGTAGACAAGATGTAATCACGCTTGGTAAAATACCTGCTTCATATATTAAAGAAGCATCGGAAGGGAAACTAACTTATGACTGGCCTCTGCAGGTAAACAAACTTATACCCGACCATGCAGGATCACTAATAATATCTGTTGGCCAGGTTGTACCGCATGAAGTAACGGGAATGGCGAATTACAACAAGAATATTTTTATTGGATGCGGAGGTTATGAGGCAATTAACAAAAGCCATTACCTGAGTGCCGTATACGGTATTGAAAGATTGATGGGCAAAGCAATAAACCCTGTCAGGGAACTGATTAACAGGGGAGTAAATCTTTTCGCAAAACAACTTAATATTCTCTATGTCCTTACGGTTATAGGTACCGGATCTGACGGCATGCCTGCCATGAAAGGCCTCTTTATAGGCTCCGATAATGAATGTTTTAGCAAAGCATCCTCACTTTCCGCCAGGCTTAATATAAAAGTAATTGAAAAGCCCCCTGAAAAAATAGTCACCTTCCTCAGCCCCTCCGAATACCGTAGCACCTGGTTGGGCAATAAAGCAATTTACCGCACCAGGATGGCTATTGCACGTAATGGAGAACTCATAATTATTGCACCCGGGGTGAAAGAATTCGGAGAAGACAAAACAATAGACAGGCTGATAAGAAAATATGGATACCTTACCTCTGATGAAATGATACCCCTGGTGGAAAGGAATGCTGACCTGCAGGAAAATCTGGCAGCTGCAGCCCATCTAATCCATGGCAGTCCGGAAAACAAATTCAGTGTAAGGTATTGTACCAATAAAATGAATAAATATGAAATAAAGAATGTGGGTTACGATTATTCAACTATAGAAGAAATCAAGACAGAATTTGACCCG
>JAYEGY010000114.1:0-8577 GCA_034659275.1 Bacteroidota bacterium
TGAAGGTGATGTTTTTTTGCTTGTGTTTGTTGATTTAATACTTTGAATATAAGCAAAATACATCACTTTTCCTATTTTTTATTTTAATTTTTTAAGTGGAATACTATTACGATATTAAAGTCGAGGATACATTTGAAAGTACGAAAGAAAAAGTCACCGAGGCTCTTTCTAAAGAGGGTTTCGGTATACTTACAGAAATAGATGTTAAAGAGGTCTTCAGCAAGAAGCTTGGTGTTGATTTTCGTAATTATATTATTCTGGGTCCATGCAATCCATCTTTCTCCTTCAAAGCAATTCAGGCAGAGGACAAAATAGGAACATTACTCCCCTGTAACGTTATAATACAGGATTCAGGCCCTGCTTATACGGAGGTGAGTGCGGTGGATCCAACAGAATCGATGAAAATGGTCAGTAATCCTGAAGTTACCAGGATAGCAGAAACAATAAAGCAGAAACTGATCAATGCGTTGAACAGTGTCAAAGAGTGAGGCTTATAAGTTTCTCAACCTATTCGTTCAATAGAAAAAATAAATGAATCCAGGGTGTCGCGGTCCTTCCACACCGTACCGGCACTTATCTTACTTACAATGGTCTTGCCATCATTGTTTATCAGCCGTACTTCAAAAGTTACTGTATCCGACTCCTTACGAAGCATCCTGTCAAGACTTTGCCTTTCAATAAGATAATCATCGGGATGGCATAGCTGAAAAAAATTTACTCCTGTAAAATCCATGTCGCTCATGCCAAGTATATTCTTCAGTTCCTTATTAAATTTTATAAAATTTCCATTAAGGTCTGTTTGCAGAATACCCGATGGAAAATTTTCAAACAGGACAGTGTGGTCTATAAGATTATTATGTATGCTTATCTCAGTTTTCTTTCGTTTCAAAGCCAGCTGTAATCTGATAATTAATTCCCGTGGTGTAAAAGGAAATATCACCAGGTCGAACTGGTGACTGAGAGCAATGTTCATGACTTCTTCATCTTCCTTCGCGGCAATGATCAATATGGGCGTATTTATATTCTTTGTTCCTGTGAGACTCTTTAATACGCGGTTATTGATACTATCAGATTCACAAGCGTTATAAATAATCTGGTCATACTTGTTTTCGAGGCATAACTTTGAAAATTCTTCTTCATCCCGGGTATAAACAGCTTTAAACCCATAATTAAGCAAATGAGAATCAAGATATTGAAAATCAATATCCCCGGTATAAAAAAGAAGACTGTCAGAGGTTTCCATTGTTAAAATACCTTAAATTAATCCTCACTGTCACACTAAAATAGCCATTAAGATTATTCATTAAAAATATATTTATCAAAACTTATTCAACAATTTCAACTGTCACCGCATATGGCACCACTGCCTCAATAGTTGTAAGAGAGTAATTTTCAGCATAATTTCCTGAGAATTATATTTTAACAGGATCCTGACAGCATTCTTCCAACAGGTATCTATTTAATAAGCTATTTGGTATATTTGTAATATTTAATCCGTATGTGACAACAAATGGATGTACGTATAGAAGCGAGCTGGAAAAAAAAGCTAGGTGCTGAATTTGAGAAAGACTACTTCACTAAACTCACCGAATTCATCAGGGCTGAGTATAGTGAAAACACCATATATCCTCCGGGTCCTTTGATTTTTAATGCGTTTGGGAGATGTCCTTATGATGAGGTAAAGGCTGTTATTATTGGACAGGACCCCTACCACGGACCGGGACAGGCACATGGATTGTGCTTCTCGGTAAAGGAAGGTGTAAGCCTGCCTCCCAGCCTGGTAAATATTTTCAAAGAAATACAGGATGATCTCAAGATAAACTGTTATAAGTCAGGTAACCTGGAACGATGGGCACGACAGGGTGTCCTCTTGCTCAATGCGACACTTACAGTAAGAGCACATGTGCCAGGCTCACATCAGAACAAGGGATGGGAAATATTCACGGATGAAGTGATACGGATTATTAACGAAAGAAAAGATAATGTGGTCTTTTTTCTCTGGGGTTCATATGCACAGAAAAAAGGAGCACATATCGACAGGGACAGGCATCTGGTTCTGGAATCGGTTCACCCCTCTCCCCTTTCGGCAAACCGGGGTTTTTTTGGGAATAATCACTTCAGCCAGTGCAATGAATTCCTTATTTTTACAGATCAGGAGGCAATAGACTGGCGCTGACTGTGATTTTAAATTTTAGATTGCCTTACGGCGAGCTCGAATCACTAGTTTGCCTGCGGCAATCTAGCGATTCTCGGTTAACGATTTAAGATTTAAGAATTAATAATAATATGATAATTAAGTATTTAACCTATTTGCTCATTAATCTAACCCACAAATTCATTAACCCAATAATAAATTATTCCATTATTCCATTATTGACTCACCCTGCTGGCGCAGGGATTCGTCGAGCTCGTCTCCCTCGCTTTCCTCTGGCAAACTCGGGATCCTCGGTTCCATTAATCCAATATAAATAAACTATGATATGAAAAAAGCAATTATTCTATTAAGCCTATTAACGGTAAGTTTTATTTCAAGAGGTCAAACTGACTATTATTTCCCCGGACAGGACAAATTTAATTCAACCATACCCACTCCATGGGAGTTTCTGTCTTATGATGTAGGAAGCCATCATACACGGTATGATGTTATTGTTGATTACATGAAAATACTGGCAGAGAAAAGCGAGAGGGTCAATTTTGAAATCATAGGACAATCCGTGGAATTAAGGCCCCAGGTTATGCTTACCATTACCTCAAAGGATAACCTGGCAAAGCTTGAAGAAATAAGACTTAAACACCTGGAACTTAGCTCAGTTTCTGGATCTGACATTAACGGTGCAGATAATATCCCCCTTGTAATTCAACTGGGGTTTAACGTACATGGTAATGAAGCCAGTGGCGGCGAGGCTTCAATGCTTGCAGCCTATTTTCTTGCTGCATCAGAGGGGAATGAAATAAATGATATACTCAGCAACTCCATTATTTTTATTGAACCGGTTCTGAACCCTGACGGCCGTGACCGATTCACTACATGGGCAAATATGAACAGAAGCTATCCGCCTATCTCCGATCCAAACGACAGGGAACACAATGAAGCCTGGCCGGGTGGTAGAACAAATCACTACTGGTTCGATCTCAACCGCGACTGGCTTCCTTTATCCCAGGTTGAAAGTAAAAACAGGATGCGGAGGTACCATAAATGGTTGCCTAATGTAATTACCGATCACCATGAAATGGGTACCAACAGTACATTCTTTTTTGAGCCTACAAAGAAAGGTTCAGAAAATCCCATAGTAACCGTTGAAAATTATGTAAAGCTTAATAATCTTTTTGCAAAGGGATATGCAAAGGCACTTAATGATATCAATCATTATTATGATTCAGGAAGATCATTTGACAATCTGTATCCCGGATATGGGAGTTCATACGGTGATCTGCATGGTGGACTGGCATTGCTGTTCGAACAGGCATCATCAAGGGGACTTGTACAGAAAACAGATCTTGGTTTTGATCTGACATACAGCCTTGGTATAAAAAACCAGCTTTTTTCTGCATTGACTACCGTACGTACGGCAGTCAATAACCAGGCCCTGCTCAATGACTATATGAGAAGGTTTTTTAATGACGCAGCGGATGAGGCAAAAAATGACCCGGTAAAAGCATATGTGTTCGGCGATTTAAATGATAAAAATAAAGCAAGATATTTTCTTGATCTTCTTCTGATGCATAATATAGAAGTATATGCAAACAGCAAAGACATACAGAAAGATGGCCTTAAATTTTCTGCAGGCCAATCATGGTTTGTTCCGACGGAGCAGAAGCAATATAAGATGATCAGGACAATTTTTGAATCCAACCTGAACTTCTGTGACAGCACATTTTATGATGCTACCGCATGGGCAATGGTTTATAGCTACGGGATGCCCTTTGCAGCCCTTGGTAAAAAACCCCAGGGTGAAATAATTGATGCACTGCCTGAAGCAAAATACAAAAAGCCGGAATACAGCGATTACGGGTATGTGTTCGACTGGTCAGACTATAATTCAGCTAAGGCTCTCTATTACGTTCAAAGCATGGGGCTCAAAGCCAGGTCTGCCTGGGATGAGTTCAGCATAAAAACCTCTGAAGGGGTAAAGAATTACTCCAGGGGTTCGGTCTTCATACCTGTTCAATACCAGGATATGGATCCACAGGATGTATTCACTATCGTGAAAAATGCAGCAGCAGAAGCTGAAATAAGTATAGAATCTATTACAGGTTCTGTTACCCTGGAAGGCCCCTGGATGGGTAACAGCAGCTTCAGGGCAATAAATAAGCCCGAAGTGCTTATGCTTACAGGCGATGGCGTAAGCAGCTCCAACGCAGGTGCACTGTGGCATTTTTTCGATACAAAATTATCCCTGCCCGTTACAAAATTAGATATCAGTGAGTTCAGCAGGACAAACCTGAATAAATACACATCAATCATATTACCATCAGGTGGTTATGATGAATTTTCTGAAAGTGATATAAACAGGTTAAATGATTGGATCAGTAGCGGCGGCAACCTGATAGCAGTTGCTTACGCCCTCAGATTTCTCGAAAATTCAAAGATTGCCGAAATAAAGTATAAGAGCCAACGGGCGGATGCACCGGAAAAAAGAATGGATTATGATAAAATCAGGGCAGCATATGGAAAACATTCCATAGGTGGCATATTCTGTGAAGCAGACCTTGATATAAGCCATCCTCTCGGTTTTGGTTATAGCAAGCGCAAAATAACAGTTTACAGGAACCATACACTTTTTGTTGACAAAGATGAAGGCCCCACTTCAAACGTAATGATATACACAGAAGATCCTCTGATAAGCGGTTTTTGTACCGATGAAAATATACAGAAGATGAAAGGAAGTGCCAGTCTTATTTCCCTGTCGAAAGGAAGAGGTAATATCATCATCTTTGTTAATGATCCGGTTTTCAGGGGATGCTGGTACGGTACTAATAAACTACTTATGAATGCCGTTTTTTTTGGACCCGAGATTTGATTACAAGCTATATTACTGACAGGGATGATTTGATCTTACCCAGTATGTCGGCTGTATCTTCAAAACCCATTGATAACCTTATCATACCGGGTTCAGGATACCTGTCGCCCCAGATGGGCTCTACAGGCATAAGTATAGTGTGGAAATCGCCCAAAGTGGGGATAAGCTTTATATGCCCTGATACTTCAGTAATAAATTTATCCCTTTTCTGACGTTTTTCATTATCATCATTTCCGGCAAAGCTAAATGTAACAATAGCACCATAATCTTCACCTCTGAATAATTCCCTGGCTATGCCATGCGTAAAGTGACTATGCAGACCGGGATAATATACTTTTTCAACTAATGGTGATTTTTCCAGTTCGTCAGCGACAGCTCCAGCATTGCGGCATTGCCTACCGAAACGCAGGGTAAACGACTGCATTTGTGTATTAAGGCGGTACGCATCGTCAGGACTTATCATATGGCCGACATATTTGCGGTATCCGATGGCATCTTTCATTATCTGCTCATTATTACCACATAGAGCACCTGCTGTTATATTTCCATGCCCACCCAGATACTTTGTTGCTGAATGCACAACAATATCAGCACCTGCTTCGAGGGGGCGGTATAAATAAGGTGTTGCAAAGGTATTATCAATCACAGCTATAGCATCATGCCTGTGAATTACCTCTATCATTTCTTCAACAGGGGCCACAATGAGCATCGGATTTGACATAAGCTCCAAAAATACCAGGGAAGGATTTAGTTCTTTTAACACCTCCTCAAGCTTTGCTATGTCATAGGCCAGGCCGTCAGGATAAAACCGGTGAGTGTTTATTCCTCTCCTCTCAACCAGAACAGAATCAATATATGAAATTGTGCCCCCGTAAATCTCTGAGAAAAATAGCCAGGGTCTGGTATCACCGGCCTTATGAAATACTGAGAGGGCTGTATCAATAGCCGACATACCTGACTGGGTCAGCAAAGCCCAACGGCTTCGTTCAATATCCATTAATACTTCTTCAGCTTCAATAACCGTTGGATTGCGATACCTTGAATAGATAAAACTATCTGGTCTGTGTTCATGATGTCCTTCCTTTTGAAATGCTTCATACGTCATATCAGCATCCATTAACTCAAAACCTGTATCGCGATAGATAGGCATCCTGGCGGTGTTAATTATTCGTTTCTTCATATGTATTTGTGTTTTTCATTGAATATTCTTATTCCTTTCTGCCGGGTTTAAATCAAAATAGAAAATAATTCTCATCCCAAGCTCAAATATCAGTAATAATGTGAAGAATACTGCAAAATGATTTTCAGGTAGTGAAGTGAACAACGAATAGGAAATAAAGGCTAAGTAGCAGATATATAAAAGACTGTAACCCTTTTCAAAAATTCGTCCTTCCCTGGATAACTTGAATAGTAAAATATACATGGTTTTTATGGCACTTATAAAAATAAACGCCAGGGGTTCCGATACAAGGTAAGATGCCAGCAGCAGACCTGTCAGGAAGACCTGGGCATTGTGATACCTTATAAAATTTCTTTTATCTGACTTTGCATGTGCAGTGTCAATAGCGACAAGCAATAATAAGCCGCTTAAAAAGGATAATATCCAAAATAATTCAAAGCCTGTTAATAAAGCCACCACAGAGCAGATGGCAAATGTAGCAAAAATGAGTATTGCCCAGCCGTAGGGGGAAACCAGTAAAGTAATTTTTAAATGATTCAATACTGATGACTTCCGATAGTGATAAAGAAAAATAAGACCTGTTACCAAAAGGACAGATATATAAAGAGGAGGGCTTACTATTTTTGCTTTATTCCATGCAGAAAAAATAAGTGCGAATAACACCGAAGAGGATAGTGTGGAAATTATTAAGGGCCATTCGTACATGAATTTTGTATTGAGATTACCTGCAAATCTAAGAAAAAAAGAGTCCCGTGGGACGGGACTCTTAAAAACCAACCAACCTAACCAAAAAACCTAGTTTTTGGAGACTAACAGAAAATTATATACCATTAGTCATTATCTAAACGCATGAGATCAAAAAAAGTTTTATAAAAAGTGATATTTTTTATTTATCATCAATAGGTTCTTCAATAATGACATCCACCTCGAGTATTCTCAGGGTGGGATTAGATATGTGTACCTCATACGTTATCTTATCCGGGCCTATATATGTTGCGTAGGTATAATCCTGTTCACCCGTGCTGTATTCTTCGCCATTGATCATAACAGTTATTTCAGCATCGGGGTAGGCCTTATCGAAACGGTGATAAGCTGTTTCTGACCCTGACGGTATATCTCCATAGTTATGATTGCCACCGCCAGTATCAACAATTACATTGTTAAAATCCTGGTCGGTAATATTTCTTATCCTTACATCTGTAGGACCTTCCGGGGTATGATTTGGTTTTGTACATGAAGCCAACAGGCTTATAATGCTAATAAGTACAATAAAATATCTCATCATAGGTTTTATTGGTCTCATTTTAATATATGACAAAGCAATTAATCATATGGTTGCTTAAGGGATGATTTTTCTGACAAAATCCATTGGTATCCAACCTACTGTTCCATCGGATAATCTTATCTCGTACCATTCTCCCAGTTTATCCTCCACTTCCACCTTTGTTCCTTCATGTATAACAAAGAGTTCATTACCCCCGGTTCCGGGCGAACTGGTTCCTGTAACAACCGGCTCAAACACAATGGCTTCGTTATTATTCAAAATAAGAGATTTATTGGTCAGGGCCAGGGCAAAGGATAAAAGGCTAATCACAAATAATACCACAGCCAGGAGGAATGTCTGTTTTTTGAGTTTATACCTGGCTGAAAAAAGAAAAACAGCAAGCAGTATAAGGGAAAAAGCGAAACAAGCCATGCTTATTATCGACCATGTGTTTGTATGTAATAGCAGGGAAAATAATTTAAACCATCTTATAAAAAAGACTTCCGGAATTGCTTCAAGTTTATCAACGGTATATGTTTTTGCTATTTCCAGGTTATACCTGGCATCTTCATTGAACGGCTTGATTAGCAACGCCTTTTCATAATTCAATATTGCTTCAGGTATATCACCTGTTTTAAAGGCAGCATTACCTGTATTATAATACAACTTATAAGAAGAATAGCCGCTGGCAATCAGTTTCTGAAATAGTTCCAGTGATTCCTCGAAATTATTATTCTGATACTCTGTTAGAGCTCTATCATACAGGAGTTTTTCCCCTCTTGTGTCATCAGCCTCCACTACAAGGAGAAACATCAGCAAGCCAGCTATCATGCATATGACATGCTTCATATCAACAGTATATTATTTGTTTTCAATACTTTTTATTATTCTCTCTGCCTTACCATAAATGTCATCGGCAGTTGATAAATCGGAATCGGGTGAATATCTTGAATATTCACATTTACCAATCACTTCCTGCAGTTCGTTGATAAGATTTTTATCGAGCTTATTTTTTTCGAGTATCCTGTTCACAGTATCAATACTGAGTTCAGACAATGGTATATTGTATTTATCACTCAGGTATCCCCATATTGCTTTAAGCAATTCATCAT